>CAZFBC010000078.1:0-10857 GCA_964517245.1 uncultured Eubacteriales bacterium
GGCTCGTTGTTGTTCGTCGTGGAGACGATCAGGTTGGCCATGACGATCTGGTCGTCGTCGTTGACGCGGTAGTGGTGGAAGAGGGTGCCGCGGGGGGCCTCGACGAGGCCGACGCCCTCGGGAACCTTCTTCCCCTTCTTGACGAGCTTGGCGCCCTGGAGGTCCTTGTCGAGGAGCAGCTCCTTGATGAGCTCGGCCGCGTGCAGGAGCTCGATGAGGCGGGCCCAGTGGGTGTGGAGGGACATGTTGTTGGGCTTGCCGTCGGTGTAGGCCTTGTAGGTCTCGAACTCCTTCTGGGCCAGGGGCGAGGGGATGTAGTCGCAGGTGTTGAGGCGGGCCAGGGGGCCGACCCTGTACCAGCCGTCCTTCTTGCCCAGGGACCGGATGTAGGGGAACTTCATGTAGCTCCAGGACCGGACCTCTTCGCCGATGTGGGTCAGGTAGTCCTGGTAGTCGACGTCGTCGAGGACCTTGCGGCCCTCGGCGTCGACGGCCCGGAGCACGCCGTGGTAGAAGTCGAGGGCCCCGTCCTTGCGGACGAGGCTGAGGTGGTTCGAAGGGAACGCCGCGAAGCCGTCGACGACGTCCTTGTTCTTGGCGTGATAGTCCCTGAACAGCGCGATGGCCGCCAGGGACCATTCGATCATCTGGTCGACGTTGAGGGGCCCGCCGCCCTTGAGGAGGAGGTCGCGCTCGGCGGGGCTGAGGTTCTTGTTGATCCCGCCCGGGACGGCCCCGGTGCCGTGGATCTTCTTGCCCGCCGTGGCCAGGATGACCTCCTGGCCGTACTTGCGCATGAGGACGGCCTGGACGGCCAGGTCCTTGTTGACGGCGACCAGGCCGATGACGTTCCGGATGGCCGGGTCGGCGTCCATCCCGAGGAGGAAATCGGGCTCGCGAGGTGGAAGAAGTGCAGCGCGTGCGACTGCAGGATCTGCCCCTTGTGCATCAACCGGCGCAGCTTCTCCGCCGTGGGCGTGAGCTGGTCGGCGCCGACGATGACGTCCATGGCCTTGGCCGCGGCCAGGTGGTGGCTGACCGGGCAGATGCCGCAAAGCCTCTGGACGAGGACCGGGGCCTCCCAATAGGGCCGCCCCTGGACGAACCGTTCGAAGCCGCGGAACTCGACGATATGGAAGCGGGACTGGGTCACCTTGCCGGCGTCGTCGAGATGGATGGTGACCTTGCCGTGACCTTCGACGCGCGTGACGGGCTCGATGGTGATCTTCTTCGCCATTGTTCGTTCACCCTTCAGTCGAACTTGATCATTTCGTAGGTCAGGTTGAGGGGGCGTCCCTCCACCAGGGCCGTCAGGGCCTCCCAGATGAGGTCGGCCGACGGCGGGCACCCGGGAAGGAAATAGTCGATCTTGACGACTTCGTGGCAGGGGTAGACCTTGTCGAGGACGATGGGCAGCTCCTCGTCGTTGGGGATGATCCTGTTCCCCGAGTCGATCGTGGGGCCGTTCAGATAGGCCTCCTCGAGACATTCCCTGACCGGGATGCCGTTGCGCATGGCCGGGAGGCCGCCCATGATGGCGCACTCGCCGACCGACACCAGGACCTTGCAGTTCTTCCGGAAGGAGCGCAGGACCGCGACGTTCTCGCTGTTGCAGCAGCCGCCCTCGATGAGGCCGACGTCGACGGGCTTGGTGAAGGTCTTGATGTCGTTGATCGGGGACTTGTTGAACTCGACGAGCTCGATGAGCTTGATGATGCGGTCGTCGATGTCGAGAAAGGACATGTGACAGCCGAAACAGCCGGCCAGGGATGCGGTGGCGATGACGGGCTTGCTCATGATCTCACCTCGATGGCTTTTCCGCGACGTCGCTGCCGATGGGCTTCCTGTCGAACTTGCGGCGGCCGATGGGGACGGCGAAGCCGACCTCCTTGCGCAGGATCGCTCCCACGGGGCAGATCTCCATGGCCCGGCGGGCCTCGTCCTCGGACATGCGGGCGGCCAGCTTCTCGTCCACCTCGATCGCGACGTGAGGGCCGCGGCGGACCGCGGCGAAGACCTTCCTGCCGTCCTTGCCGAGGACGCCCCGGACGCAGCGGAGGCACTGGATGCAGCGGTTGAGCTCGAGGACGATCTTCGGCGCCCGGGCGTCCAGCTCCCGCCTCGGGAAGAGGTAGGGGAAGCGGGGGACGGTCATCTGGTAGCGGTAGGCCAGGGCCTGCAGCTCGCAATTGCCGCTCTTCTCGCAGATCGGGCACATGTGGTTGCCCTCGACGAAGAGCATCTCGACGAGCGCTTTGCGCATGTCCTCGATGTCCGGGGCGGCGTTCTCGACGGCCATCCCGTTGGTCACGGGCTGGGTGCAGGCGGCCATGAAGCGGCCGTTGACCCGGACCGTGCAGATCCGGCAGCTGCCGGCCGGCTTCAGGCCCTCGAAGTTGCAGAGGGTGGGGATGTAGACGCCGTTGGCCGTGGCCGCCTCGACGATCGTCTGGCCGGGCTTGGCCACGCACTCCTTGCCGTCGACGGTGAAACGGACGTCACTCATGGTGGGCCTCCTTGCACGCGGGCCGGCGGTTGGCGGCGCTGCAGCCTTCCTGGATGGCCGAATCGAGGTCGAACTCGGGCACGAAGTCCCCGTCCTTCCGGATGACCGCCTCGTAAAGCTCCGGGAAGGCCTTCATGGTCGTCAGGATGGGGTTGGGCGAGGTCTGCCCCAAGCCGCACCGGCTCGTGGCCTTGACCAGCTTGCCCCAGGCCTCGAGGTCGCGGAGGTCCTCCGCCGTGCCCTTCCCGGCGACGACGAGGTCGAACTTCTTCTTGAGCAGGACGTTCCCGGCCCGGCAGGGGACGCACCAGCCGCAGGACTCCTCGATGAAGAAGTCCATGAAGTTCCCGACGATCTCGAAGATGTCGCGGTCGGGCCCGAAGACGATGACCGAGCCGCCCGTGGCCAGGTCGGAGAAGCAGATCCTGCGGCCGAACCCGGTCCTCGGGACGCAGGTGCCCGAGGGGCCGCCGACCTGGACGGCCTTGGCGTCCGCGGCCCCGGCGAGGAGCAGGAGGTCGGCGAGCGGGAGGCCGTATTCGACCTCGTAGATGCCGGGCCTGGCGCAGTCCCCCGAGACGCTCAGGAGCTTCGTGCCGGCGGACTGGGCCGTCCCCATGGCCTTGAACCAGGCCGCGCCCTCGACCAGGATGCGGGCCGCCGTGGCCAGCGTCTCGACGTTGTTGACGGTCGTCGGCAGGTTCCGGTAGCCCGATTGGACGGGGAAGGGCGGCCTGTCCCGGGGCTCGCCGCGCTTGCCCTCGGCCGATTCGAGGAGGGCCGATTCCTCGCCGCAGATGTAGGCCCCGGCCCCCGACTTGATGGCGATGTCGAAAGAGAAGTCGGCCCGGCCGGCGATCTTCCGGCCCAGGAGCCCTTCTTCCCGCATCGCGGCCAGCGCGGCCTCGAGGTGGTCGCGGAGGTAGGCGTACTCGGAGCGGAGGTAGAGGATGCCCTCCTTCGCGCCGATGGCGCGGCCGGCGACGGCCATCCCCTCGAAGAGGAGGCGCGGCAGCTCGGTCAGGACGACCCGGTCCTTGAACGTCCCGGGCTCGCCCTCGTCGGCGTTGCAGACGACGAACCGCTCCGCGGCCTTTTCGCGGCGGCAGAACTCCCACTTGAGGCCCGTCGGGAAGCCGGCCCCGCCGCGGCCGAGCAGTCCGGCCTTCTTGACCTCGTCGATGACCGCCTCGGGCTCCATGGCCGCGGCCTTGCGGACGGCCGAGCCGGGCTCGTGGGCGCCGAAGAGGACGGGCCCGCGCCTGCGGATGTTGTTCGTGACCATGGCCCGGACGAGGTCCGACTGGTTGGCGCCGTCGCCGAGCTCGACGACCTGGTCCCGGGCGGCCTTCCCGGCCCGGAGCCCGGCGACGATGGCCCCGGCCTTCTCGGGCGTGAGGTTGGTGAAGATCGTGCCGTCGACGATGGCCGAAGGCTCCTGGTCGTTCATCCCGATGCAGGAGGTCGGGAACAGCCCGATGCGCCCGTCCGCGGCGACCTCGCCGAAGCGGCACCCGGCCGCCTCCTCGAAGGCCTTGGCGACGGCCGTCCGGCCCTTCATCCGGGAGGTGATGGAATCGTTCAGGTAGACGGTCGAGACCCCGCGGGGGGTCAGGGAGAAGAAATGGTAGAAGGTGACGGCCCCGCGCACCTCCGCTTCGGCGAGCTTCAGGTGCGAGGCGATGCGCGCGACGGCTTCCGCCGACACGTGACCGAGCCTCTCCTGGACGTCGCGGATGACGTCGAGGAGGGCGGCGGGATCCTTGGGATGCCCGAGGACGATGTCTCGTTCGTGCTCATGCGTCATGGCCTAACCCCACATCTAGGTTTTCGAGCGACGTAGTGTAACACAAAAAGAAATCAAGTGAAATCATTTGCGCGGCGGCGGACAGAAAAGGGCTTGATTCCCCTCCCGAAAAAAGCTATCATCCGCCCAGAGAGGTATCGGAACGACCCAGATAGGAGGAGACATGAAGAAAAAAGCAATGATCGTCACGGGCGTTATCGTCGCGCTCTTCGTCATCCAGGGCTGCACCTCGGCACCCGAGAAGACCCTCCTCAAGAAGTACTTCAACGCCGTCTCGATGAACGACAACGACACGCTGTCCAGCATGGCCCTCGAGCCGTTCCAGCCCGAGCTCGGCTCCTGGAACATCGTCGCCATCGGCGAGGAGGCCGTCCGGCCGGCCAACCTGCCCGAATTGAACGCGGCGGAGATCGAGGCGAAGAAGCTGCAGGACGCCCAGATCGGCCCGACGATCGACGCCGACACGCTCCTCAAGGACGCCCAGTACGAGAAGGACCTGGCCAGGTCCTCCGCCGGCAAGGCCGCCGCCCAGAGGAAGATCGACGAGCTCCAGGCCAAGTACGACGAAGAGAACGCCAAGATGCAGGCGCTCAAGAAGGCCTACAACGACGCCAAGGCCGCCGTCGCCGCGGAAGAGGAGATCACGATGTTCTCCCTCGGCGCCCGCGAGCTGCCGAACGTCCGGACGCTCGTCGGCGACGTCCATTCCAAGGACGTCGACGTGGCCATCACGAACAAGGCCGGCGTGACCAAGACCTACCGGCTGTCCATGAGGCAGTACCTGCTCAGGGACGAGGCCAACGGCCTCTCTCACCGCGGCCAGTGGAAGATCGTCAATTTCGAGCCCCTCTCCTGAGGGGCCCGAGCGGCCGCATTTGACTCTTTGAAGCCCGTCACTATAATAGTGTCCTTTTCCGGGCCGTTAGCTCAGCGGAAGAGCACCGGCCTTTTAAGCCGGGTGTCGCTGGTTCGAATCCAGCACGGCTCACTGTTCCTCGCCCCTGTCGTCTAGAGGCCCAGGACACTGCCCTTTCAAGGCGGCAACACGGGTTCGAATCCCGTCGGGGGCGCTTTCTTTCCGCTCGCTTCGCTTTCCGGTTGGTTATAGGGGGGAGAAGAATCCTTTAAGATATTTCGCAGAAACCCGCCTTCATGGACGCTCCGGCGGGTTTCTGCCCCCTCCGCTCGCTTCGCTCGCTCCGGGATGGGCGGTGCAGGGGTCGAACCTGCGGCCCTCGGCTTGTAAAACCGACGCTCTACCGCTGAGCTAACCGCCCCGGGGCTTCTTGTAGCTCAGAGCGATCGGCCTGTCAAGACGCCCGTCAGGCTACGCCTGCCAGATCATTTGACTTCCGGCGGGTCCTATGCTAAATTTAGTGTCCAACTTTTGTATCCCAACCGAAGGGTAGGTCCACATGTATGCAGTGATCATGACGGGCGGCAAGCAGTACCGCGTCAAGGCAGGGGACGTCCTGGCCGTCGAGAAGCTCGACCTCGAGCCGGGGCGGAAGGCCCATTTCGACCGCGTCCTCCTCATCGAGGACGGCGAAGCGGTCCATGTCGGCGCCCCGACCCTCGACAGCGCCATGGTCCTGGGCCTCGTCCTCGAGAACTTCAAGGACGAGAAGGTCCTCGTCTTCAAGAAGAAGAGAAGGAAACAGTTCCGCAGGACCCGCGGCCACAGGCAGCCCCTGACCAAGGTCCGCATCACCAAGATCACGATGGACCGGACCGGGATCACGGCCGAGGATCTGGCCGAGGAGAAGCCGGTCCCCGTCGAGAAGCCCGTCAAGGCCGCCAAGCCCAAGCCGGCCGCCCCGGCCGCGGCGCCGGCGAAGGCCCCGGTGAAGGGCAAGCCGGCCAAGAAGGCAGCGGCCAAGCCGAAGCCGGCCAAGAAGCCGGCTCCGCCCAAGAAGAAAGCGACCAAGGAGTAAGCCATGGCCCACAAGAAAGCAGGCGGCGCTGGTAAGAACGGCCGCGACAGCGCGGGGAAGAGGCTCGGCGTCAAGCGCCATGGCGGCCAGCAGATCAACGCCGGAACGATCATCGTCCGCCAGAGGGGCACGCCCATCAAGCCCGGGCTGAACGTCGGCCGGGCCAAGGACGACACCCTTTTCGCGACCGTCACGGGAACGGTCAAGTTCTCCGACAAGGGCCGGAAGGGGAAGGTCGTCTCCGTCCTGCCCGCGTAAGAAGGAAGAGTCCGTCCACCCTTGTTCGTTGACCAGGTCACCGTCACGCTGAAAGCCGGAAGGGGCGGGGACGGCTGCGTCAGCTTCCGCCGCGAGGCCCGGGTGCCCAAGGGCGGGCCCGACGGCGGCCACGGCGGCGACGGCGGCAGCGTCGTCTTCTTCGCCGACGAGAACATCAGCTCCCTGGCCTGGTTCCGCTTCCATCCCCACCTCAAGGCCAAGAACGGGGCCCCCGGAGAGGGCGGCAACCGCACCGGCAAGCGCGGCCTCGACGTCCGCCTCGGCGTCCCCGTCGGGACGGTCATCCGGGAGATTGAGGGCGGCACGGTCCTCTTCGACCTCGACGCCCACGGCCGCTCCGCCGTCGTGGCCCGGGGCGGGAAGGGCGGCCGCGGCAACGCCTCCTACGCCACCGCGACCCACCAGACGCCCCGCGAGCGGCAGCCCGGGCGCCCGGGCGAGGAGAAGGAGCTCGTCCTGGAGCTCAAGCTCATCGCCGACGCCGGGCTCGTCGGGTTCCCCAACGCCGGCAAGTCGACCCTCATCTCGCGCATCTCGGCGGCCCGGCCGCTCATCGCCGACTATCCGTTCACGACCCTGGCCCCCAACCTCGGCGTCGTCGACATCGGGGGCTACCGCTCGTTCGTCGTCGCCGACATCCCCGGCCTCATCGAGGGGGCCCACCTCGGGCAGGGGCTGGGCATCCGCTTCCTGCGCCACATCGAGCGGACCAGGCTGCTCATCCACGTCGTCGACGTCTCGCCGTACTCGGGCCGGGACCCGCTCGAGGACTTCCGGGTCATCATGAAGGAGCTCGAGGCCTTCGACCCGCGGATGGCGGCGCGCCCTCAGGTCATCGCGGCCAACAAGATCGACCTCCTCGGCGCCGACCGGTCGCGCCTGGTCCGGCTGCGGCGGATGGCGGCCCGGCGGAAGATCCCGTTCTTCGCCATATCGGCCGTCAAGGGCGAGGGGCTCAAGGCCCTGGTCGAGGCCGCGGCCCGCGAGCTCGACCGGCTCGTGGAGGCCGGCGGGGCGAAGGAGGCCTGATGGAGACGATCGGCCTGTTCGGCGGGACCTTCGACCCCATCCACCTCGGGCACCTCAGGGCCGCCGCCGAGGTCCGCCGCCGGGCCCGCCTGGAGCGCGTCCTGTTCATCCCGTCGTACCTGCCGCCCCACAAGGGGGCCGCGACGGTCGCCCCGGCCGCCGACCGCCTGCGGATGGTCGAGCTGGCCTGCCGGGGCCGGGCCGGGCTCGAGGCCTCGTCGGTCGAGGTCGACGCCGGCGAGAAGTCCTACTCCATCCTGACCCTGAGGAAGTTCCGCGAGCTCGCGCCCGGGGCCCGCCTCTTCTTCATCCTGGGCGTCGACGCCTTCCTGGAGATCGGGACGTGGCGGGAATACCGCCGGGTCCTCGAGGAGTGCTATTTCATCGTCATGGGGCGGCCCGGCTTCGAGCTCGACCGGGCCCGGGACACGCTCGGCGGGACGCTCCGGGCCATGACCGGCCCGCTGGTCACGCGCGAAGGGGCGGCCGGGCCGCTGCCGCCGGAGACCCGGATCTTCCTCGTGCCCATCCGCGCCCTCGACGTGTCCTCCACGGTCGTCCGCGACCGCGTCCGCCGCGGCCGGTCGATCGAAGGGCTCGTCCCCAAGCCCGTCGCCGCCTACATCAGGGAACGCCAACTCTACCGAGGTCGATAGGAGCCATGGCCGAAGACAAGAAAAAACGGTTCACCAAGAGAAGCCTGCCCGCGCCCGTCCGCCTGGCCGTCGAGGCGGCCCTCGACAAGAAGGCCGAGGACATCTCGGTCCTCGAGCTGAAGGAGCTCTCGTCGTTCACCGACTTCTTCGTCGTGGCGAGCGGCGGCTCGTCGCGGCAGAACGCCGCCGTCGCCGAGGCCGTCGAAGCGGCCCTCAAGTCCTCCGGGCTCCGCCCGCTGAGCGTCGAGGGCCGCGGGTCGGCCGACTGGATCCTCATCGACTTCGGCTCCGTCGTCGTCCATGTCTTCTCGCGCGCCGCCCGGGCCCATTTCGCCCTCGAACAGCTCTGGGGCGACGCGCCGCGGCTCGATTTCTGAGGCCGGTCCGCCGGGGTCTCTCCCCGGCCGCGAAAAGGGGAAAAAGAGGTTGACAAGCCCGGGTCGAATCATTATTGTTTTAGGGCGTTTTCGGCGATGCGGCTGAAATTCCTCTGGCCCGGCAAGACGAAGAGCCCCGAGTTGCGGGGGTTGCAGGGCTTTTACGAAGCGCGCATCAGGCCCCTCGCGGGCATCGAGGTCATCGAGACGCGCGAGGCCCGCGGGCTCGAGGAGAAGCACGCCGGAAAGATCAAGGACCTCGAAGCGCGGGGAATGGAGCGACATCTCGAGGGAGCCTACGTGATCTGTCTCGACGACCGCGGCAAGGAGATGACGTCCGACGAGTTCGCCGGCTTCCTCCGAAGCCGGGAGAGGGACTCGGGGAAGCCCCTGGCCTTCGTCGTCGGCGGTTTCCTCGGGCTCGCGGAGCGCCTCGCGGAGAGGGCGGACATGACGCTGTCGCTGTCGCGCATGACGTTCTCGCACGAGCTCGCCCGCGTGCTCCTGCTCGAGCAGGTCTACCGGGCGCTGACCGTCCTCGGGGGCCGGCACTACGCCAAGTGAAGAGGGAGTCCGATGAACAGGAAGATGAACAAGAAAGACAAGGACCAGTTCCGGAAGCTGCTCGCCGACAAGAAGGAGAGCATCATCCGTAAGCTCACCGACACCATCACCGAGAGCAAGGAGATGGAGTCCAACGTCGCCCAGGACCTCGTCGACAAGGCCGAGACGTCCTACACCAAGGAGTTCCTCCTCAGCCTCACGGACAACGAGCGCAACCAGCTCCTGCTCATCGACGAGGCCCTCAAGAGGCTCGAGCACGGCGAGTTCGGCGTCTGCCAGCTCTGCCAGAAGGAGATCGGCGGAAAGAGGCTCCTCGTCATCCCCTGGACGCCCTACTGCATCGACTGCCAGGAAAAGGCCGAAGAAGAGCTCCAAGCCCAGTGACCTCCCCGGTCCGGGCCAAGGCGGCGTCCCTGGCCAAGCTCGTCGAGCTCCTCGTCTTCCCGTCCTTCTGCAAGATCTGCCGGGAGCCCCTCGAAGAGGCGGGCGAGCGGGTCGTCTGCAGCTCCTGCCTGGCCCGGCTCGAGCCCCGCGTCGGTCCGGCCTGCCCGCGGTGCGGCCGGTTCCTGGACGGCGCCGGCGGGGACCACCTCTGCGCGCGCTGCCTCGAGTCGGAGCCGCCCTTCTCCCTGCACCGGTCCTGCGGCGCCTACGCGGGGACCCTCAAGGACGTCGTCCTGCTCTTCAAGTACCGGAAGTACGCGCCTCTCGGCCGGCCGCTGGCCGCCTGGGCGGACGCCTGTCTCGGCGCCGAGCCGCGGCTCTGGCAGGGCGCGGACCTGCTCGTCCCGGTGCCCCTGCATCCCGCGCGGCGCCGCGAGAGGGGCTTCAACCAGGCCCGCCTCGTCGCCCGCCGGCTGGGCAAGCTCCGGGGCATCGCGGTCCTCGGCGGGTGCCTGGTCAAGACCCGGCAGGCGCCGCCGCAGGCCGGCCTGCGCGCGGCCGAACGGGAGAGGAACGTCGTCGGGGCCTACGCCGTCAGGCGCCCGTCGAAGGTCCGGGGGAGGACGCTCGTCCTGGTCGACGACGTCACCACGACCGGGGCGACGATCCGCGAATGCGCCCGGGTCCTCAAAGAGGCGGGTGCCCGGGACGTCCGGGCCGTCACCCTCGCCCAGGCCTAAAAAAAAGGCGGCTCCGGGGGGAGCCGCCTGTCCCGATGACCCGCTTCCGCCGCTTACTTCTTGGGCTTCTCGGCCTGGGCCTGGATGGGCGTGACGATCTTGACCTTGCGGGGCTTGAGCTCGGCCCTCTTGGGCATCTTGATCTTGAGGACGCCGTTCTCGTGCTCGGCCTCGATCCGGTCCTGGTCGATGTAGCTGGGCAGGGCGAACGACCGGAAGAAGGACCCGTAGGACCGCTCGATGCGGTGGTAATTCTCCTCCTTGGTCTCCTTCTCGAACTTGCGCTCGCCGCGGAGGGTCAGGTTGTTGTCCTCGACCTTGATCTCGACGTCCTTCTCCTCGACGCCGGGGATCTCGGCGGCCAGGACGACCTCGTTCTCGGTCTCGAAGATGTCGACCGAGGGGGCCCAGGAGTGGGTCATGAGGTCCTTTTCCTCGCCCTTGCCGACGGTCATGTCCTCGAAGAGCCTGTTCATCCTGTCCCTGAGGGTAACCATGTCCCTGTAGGGATCCCATCTGATGATAGCCATGTATAACCTCCGTTAATTAAATCTTAGTGAGATAACAATATAATATCTTAG
>CAZFBC010000079.1:0-10668 GCA_964517245.1 uncultured Eubacteriales bacterium
CGCGAAAAAGGGGACGGTCCGGCCCTTTCTCCCGAATTGACATCGCCCGCGCCGCGCCCCTACAATGGCCCCGCAATGCCGAAACCGAAACCGACGCGGCCCGGGCTCCGCAATCCCGTGCCCACCGTCGACATCATCATCGAGATCGCGGACGGCCGCGGGCATAGCGGCGTCGTCCTCGTCCAAAGGAAGAACCCGCCTTTTGGCTGGGCCCTCCCGGGCGGCTTCGTCGACTACGGCGAGACGCTCGAGGCCGCCGCGGTCCGCGAAGCCCGCGAGGAGACCTCGCTCGAGGTCGAGCTCCTCGGCCAGCTCCACACCTACTCCGACCCGGGGCGGGACCCGCGCCTCCACACGGTCTCGACGGTCTTCGTCGCCCGGGCCGGCGGCGCCCCGAAGGCCGGCGACGACGCCAGGTCGGCCGTCGTCGCCGATCCCGACGACCGGACGCGGCCCCTCGCCTTCGACCATCGCCGCATCCTCGACGATTACCTCGCATCCTGGAAAGGGCGTGACCCATGTCCGAACGCGAAGCCGATAAAAAGCCCGACGGTCCGAACGCCGACCTCGCCGAGGTCGCGCGCGTCCAGGGCCCGTTCGAAGCGGACCTGATCCGGAGCCTGCTCGAGAGCCACGGCATCGCCTCCGCCATCCGCGGCCGGACCGCACCTTTCGTCTATCCTCTCACCGTCGACGGGATGGCCGAGTTCAAGGTCTTCGTCGAAAAAGCGGACCTGGAACGGGCCGCGGAAATCGTCGCCGCCAAGCCCTCGCCCGACGACGAAAGCGGGCCCGAAAACCCCGGCTGATCCGCCGCCGGCCCCGACCCCGCAACCGCTGGTGTTCCCCGCCTGAAAAAGGCCCACTTTTAGGGTCCCCCGCTTTCCGTTTTTTTTGGGCTCTTTTTGCTTGACAAGCCCCCTTTTTCCTCATATATTTGGGAAGAAACGGGACAAACCGGGACAAGATAGACATGGCCAACGTTCTCATCGGCAGCTACACCGCGCGGCTCGACGCCAGCGGCCGTATCAAGATCCCTGAAAAATTCCGCGACGTCATCGAGCAGTTCTACGGGAAGGACCTCTTCGTCACCTCCCTCTCCGACGACTCGATCAAGGTCTATCCGCTGTCGGTCTGGCTGGCCATGACCGACCTCACGGCCGAAGGCGCCCTCCACCTCCGGCCGGACGTCCGCAAGTTCATGCTGCGCGTCAACCGCAACGGCTCGCGCCACGAGCTCGACTCCAAGGGCCGGGTCCTCATCAGCCAGGCCCTGCGCGAAAAAGCGAAGCTGCGGGACGAGGTCGAGGTCCTCGGTCTGTCCAATCACCTGGAGATCTGGAACAAGGACGTTCTCGACGGAACTCTCGAGGAGAAACCGCTCTCGGACGAGGATTTCGAGAGCATCGCCCGCCTCATCCCTCGAGGAAAGCCGGAATGACGGAGAACGGACACCGCCCGGTCCTCCCCGCCGAAGTCATCGCCTTCCTCGACGCGGGACGGGCCGGCGTCTACGTCGACTGCACCCTGGGGCTGGCCGGGCACGCCCTGGCCGTCCTGGAGGCGAACCCCCGCTCCCGCCTGATCGGCCTCGACCGCGACGCCCTGTCCCTCGAGGTCGCCCGCGAGAGGCTCGCGCCCTACGCGAAGAGGGTCACGCTCTTCCAGGCCGACTTCAAGGACCTGGCCGGGCTCGACATCCCCTTCGCCGAGGTCCGGGGCGTCCTCGCCGACCTGGGCATCTCGTCCTTCCAGCTCGATTCGCCCGAGCGCGGCTTCAGCCACACCCACGAGGGGCCGCTCGACATGCGCATGGACCTGAGGACCAAGACCACGGCCCGCAAGATCCTCCACACCTACCCGGAGCAGAAGCTGGCCGAGATGTTCGCCGCCTACGGCGAGCTCGCCCAGACCCGCCGCCTGGCCCGCGAGATCGTCCACCTGCGCAAGCTCGGCCGGCTCGAGACGACTTCCGACCTGAGGGTCCTCGTCGAGCGGATCTACCAGTGGCGCCCCCAGAGAGGCCGGATCCACCCGGCGGCCAAGGTCTTCCAGGCCCTCCGCATCGAGGTCAACGGGGAGCTCGAGGGGCTCGGCGCGTTCATCGAGGACACGGTCCACCGCCTGCCCCGGGGCGCTCGGCTCGTCGTCATTTCCTTCCACTCCCTCGAGGACCGCATCGTCAAGAGGGCCTTCCACGGCCTGGCCGCCCCGGCCGAGGGCGCTCCCCTGCTCGCCGTGCTGACCAAAAAGCCGGTCATGGCCGCCGAGGACGAGGTCGCCGCCAATTCCCGGGCCCGCTCGGCCAAGCTGCGGGCCGCGGAGAGGACGTGATGGTCCGCCGCAAGGCCGGCCTGAAGGGCATCGCGCTCGGCGCCGCCCTGGCCGTCGCCGTCATCGGCATCCTGACCTTCTACGTCTGGTACCAGACCGAGTCGCTCAAGCTCGCGATCGACATCAGCCGGAGCGACGCGCGGGTGCGCGAGCTCGAGGCGGACATCGAGGCGCTCAAGCTCCGCAGGGCCGAGCTCCTCAACCCCGGCCGGGTCGAGAAGATCGCCCGGGAATCCCTCGGCCTCGTCGACCCGAAGAACGAGGACATCTCCTTCGACCGGATGGACGCCCCCCGCTGAGGCCGCGACGATGAGGACCTTCCACGAGAACGACATCCGGCGGCGGGCCAAGATCCTCAGCTTCGCCCTGGCCGCCTGGGCCGCCGTCGTTGCTCTCCGGCTGGTCCAGGTCCAGGTCTTCGGCCACGCCCGGGCCAAGGCGGCCGTCCTCCGGCAGACCCAGGACACGGTCCCGGTGGAGACCCGCCGCGGCGACATCCTCGACCGGAACGGCGAGATCCTGGCCTGCAGCCTGCCGGCCGTCTCGGTCTACATCCAGCACATCGACGGGGACACCCCGGCCGAGGAGAGGGACAAGGTCCGGGCCCTGAAGGCCGCGCTGGACCTCTCCGCCAAGGAGGCGGCCCTCGTCCAGAAGCGCCTCGACGAAGGCTACGGCTTCACCTACGTGAAGCGGAAGGTCCCCGCGGAGGACGGCGCCCGGGTCGCCGCCCTGAAGCTCCACGGCGTCGGCCTCGAGCCGGCGACGCGGCGGCACTACCCGCTCGGCTCCCTGGCCGCCCACGTCATCGGCGGCGTCAGCCTGACCGGGGAGAACGGGGGCGGCGTCGAGGCCCGCTTCAACGCGCTGCTGCAGGGGAAAGAGGGGCGGCAGATCGTCGCCAAGATCAACCGGGGCCGCAATTACCGGACCCAGGTCCTCGAGTCGCCCATCCCCGGCCGGGACCTCGTCCTGACGATCGACGCGACGATCCAGTACTACGCCGAGAAGGAGCTGGCCCTGGCCGTGGCCCGGCACGAGGCGTCCTCGGGCACGGTCGTCGTCATGGAGCCGGAGTCCGGCGACATCCTGGCCATGGCCAGCCTGCCCGCCTACGACGTCAACCGGTTCCCCGGGCCGAAGGAGGCCTGGCTCAACCGGGCCGTCTCCGCCACCTACGAGCCCGGCTCGACCTTCAAGATCGTCACCGCGGCCGCGGCCCGGGAGAGGAACCGCGTCGGCTTTTCCGAGCTCTTCGATTGCAGCGCCGGGTTCATCCGGGTCGGCGGGACGACCATCACCGACCACGAGCGCGAGAACGTCCTGAGCTTCCCCCAGGTGCTCATCAAGTCGTCCAACGTCGGGACCGTCCTCTTCGCCCAGCGCCTCAGCATCCCCGAGTTCCACGAGACCATCAAAGCCTTCGGCCTCGGCGCGAGGACCGGGATCGACCTGCCGGCCGAGGAGCCGGGCAAGGTCCGGCCGCCGGGCGAATGGAACAGGAACAATTCTCTCGCCCACGTCGCCATCGGCTACGAGATCTCGGTCACGCCGCTCCAGATGCTGCAGGCCATGAACGTATTCGCGATCGGCGGCCAACTCGTCCCGCCGCGCATCGTCCGGGACGACGGCGCCCCGGCCGCCGCCCCGGTCCGGGCCATCTCCGAGCGGACGGCCTCCGAGCTCGTCGGGCGCGTGTTCGTGCCCGTCGTCGAGGAGGGCACGGCCAAGCTCGGCCGGCTCGACGGCTACGGCATCGCCGGGAAGACGGGGACGGCCAGGAAGTACGACCGCGCCCTGAACGCCTACACCAGGAAATACACGGCCTCGTTCGTCGGCTTCACGCCGGTCGAGAAGCCCCGCCTGGCCATGATCGTCGTCCTCGACGAGCCCAAGGAAGGCTACTACGGGGGCCAGGTGTGCGCCCCCGTCTTCAGCGAGATCGCCCGCCAGGTGCTCCGCTACCTGCGCGTCCCGCCGGAGCGGCCCCTGCCGGCCCGCGTCCTGACCGCCGAGGCCAAGAGGAGGGAGCGGCCGTGAGGCTCGCCGACGTCCTCAAGGACATCCCTCTCGTCGCCGGCGCGGCCGCGGGCGATACGGAGATCGCCGGCGTCGCTTACGACTCCCGGTCTGTCAGGCCCGGTTTCCTCTTCGCCGCCCTGCGCGGCGCGGCCCGCAACGGCATGGACTTCGTGGCCGAGGCCGAGGCGAAAGGCGCCGTCGCGGTCCTGTCGGCGTGGCCCCAACCGGCCGCGGGCGCCGCCGCCTGGCTCCAGGTCGCCGACGCGCGCGAGGCCCTGGCCCTGGCCTCGGCCAACTTCCACGGGCGCCCCTCGGACCGGATGAAGGTCGTCGGCGTCACGGGGACCAAGGGCAAGACGACGGTCACCTACCTCCTCGAGTCGATCCTGGGGGCGGCCGGGGCCGCGGCCGGGGTCATCGGGACGATCGAGTACCGGCGGCCGGGCTGGAAAGTCGCCGCGCCGCGCACGACGCCCGAATCGCCCGACCTGCAGGCGCTCCTCGCGGACATGCTCGGCGCCGGCGTCACCCACTGCGTCATGGAGGTCTCCTCGCACGCCCTGGAGCAGAAGCGGGTCTGGGGCGTGAGCTACGACGTCGCCGTCTTCACCAACCTCAGCGGCGAGCACATGGACTACCACCCGTCGATGGAGAGCTATTTCGAGGCCAAGAAGAAGCTCTTCTATCTCAACCACAAGCGCAGCGCCGCCGTCGTCAACATGGACGACCCGTGGGGCCAGCGGCTCGTCGCCGAGCTGCCCATGAAGACCGTCACCTTCGGGCTCGAGCCCGCGGCCATCGTCCGGGCCGTCAAGTACGTCCCTTCCGAGGCCGGGATCGACGTCCAGGTCACCTATCCGGGCGGCGCGCTGAGGGTCCGGTCGTCCCTCGTCGGGCGGCACAACCTGTCCAACATCCTGGCGGCGGCGGCCGCCGCCCTGGCCCTCAACGTCGCCCCGGCCGACATCGCCGCGGGGATCGCCGGACTGGCCGGCGTGCCCGGCCGCTTCGAGCGCGTCCCGAACGGCCGCGGCCTTCAGGTCGTCGTCGACTACGCCCACACGGACAACGCCCTCGAGAACCTGCTGATGACGGCCCGCGAGTTCAAGCCGCGGCGGGTCGTCCTCGTCTTCGGGGCCGGCGGCGACCGGGACCGGGACAAGCGCGAGCGCATGGGCCGGGTCGCGGCCCGGCTGGCCGACTGGACCATCCTGACCTCGGACAACCCCCGCTCCGAGGACCCGCTGGCCATCATCGCCGCGATCGAGGCGGGCTTCGCCAAGGAGGCCGTCAAGGCCTACGAGGTCGAGCCGGACCGGAAGAAGGCCATCGGCCTGGCCCTCGCCGCGGCCAACAAGGGCGACATCGTCCTCGTCGCCGGCAAGGGCCACGAGGACTACCAGATCTTCAGGGACCGGACCGTCCCCTTCAGCGACGTCGAGGTCGTCCGGGAGTTCCTGCGGGCGACGGGAGACGCCTGACCGTGGCCAGGCTGAAGCTCGGCGAGGTCGCCCGGATCGCCGGCGGGACCGTCCTGCAGGGCGACCCGGACCTGTCCTTCGCCGGCTACGGCATCGACTCGCGGCGGACCGGGGCGGGCGAGCTCTTCTTCGCCGTCCCGGGGCGGCGGGACGGGCACGACTTCGTCGCCGACGCGGCGGCCCGCGGCGCCGCCGGCGCGGTCGTCGCCCGGCCGGCCGCCGTCCCCGACGCGCGCTTCGGGCTCGTCCGGGTCGCGGACACCGTGGCCGCGCTCCAGGCCCTGGCCCGCGACGTCCTCGTCCGCCGGCCGCTCGTCGTCGTCGGCGTCACCGGAAGCGTCGGCAAGACGACGACCAAGGAGTTCGCGGCCGCCCTCCTCGCCGCGCGTTTCCGCGTCCACAAGTCCGAGGGCAACTTCAACAACCACCTCGGGCTGGCCCTGTCCCTGCTCCGGCTCGAGCCCGGCTTCGACGCCGCCGTCCTGGAGATGGGCATGAGCGCGGCCGGCGAGATCCGGGCCCTGACGCGGATCGCGCCGCCCGACGTCGCCGTGGTCGCCAACGTCGCCCCGGTCCACCTGCAGAACTTCGAGAGCCTCGAGGCGGTCGCCCTGGCCAAGAAGGAGATCCTCGACGGGGCCAGGCCCGGGGCGACGGCCGTCCTCAACGGCGACGACCCCCTGGTCATGAGGATCGCCGCGGACTTCCCGGGACGCCGGGTGACCTTCGGCCTCGGCCCCGGCGCGGACGTCCGGGCCGAGGGCGTCCGGCGCGACGGGACCTCCGGCTTCTCGTTCCTCCTGCGCTACGGGCAGGACTCCGGCCGCATCCTCCTCCCCTTCCTGAACGAGGCCGCGGTGGCTGACCTCCTGGCCGCCGCGGCCGTCTCTTACGCTCTCGGCCTCAGGCTCGACGAGATCGGGCCGCTCGTCCCCCGGCTCCGGCCCCTCGCCGGGCGCGGCCTCCTGGTCGAGGCCCCCGGCGGCGTCCGCGTCCTGGACGACTCTTACAACTCGAACCCCCGGGCCCTCGAGACCGCCCTGACGAGCCTGGCCGGCCTGCCGGCGCGCCGGAAGGTGGCCGTCCTGGCCGACATGCTCGAGCTCGGCGCCGGCGAGACCGAGTACCACCGCCGGGCCGGCGAGACGGCCGCCCGGACGGGCTGGGACGTCCTCGTCGCCGTCGGCCCGCTGGCCGCGCACATCGCGGAGGGGGCGGCCGCCGCGGGCCTGGCCGCCTCCGCCATCCATCGCTTCCCCGACTCCGGGGCCGCCGCGGCGGCCGTCGCCGCGATCGTCCGCGACGGCGACCTCGTCCTGGTCAAGGGCTCGCGCGGCATGAGGACCGAGACGATCGTCGCCGCTCTCGCGGCCCGAGGAAAGGAGTAGGCCGTGCTGTACTGGCTCCTCGTCCCCCTTCGCGGCGAGATCTTCTTCTTCAACGTCTTCCGCTACATCACGGTGCGCACGGCCCTGGCCGGGATCACGGCCCTCGTCCTGACGTTCCTCCTCGGGCCCCGGCTGATCCGGTTCCTCGAGCGGAAGCAGATCGGGCAGCAGATCCGGGCCGAGGGGCCGCAGTCCCACCAGGTCAAGAAGGGCACGCCGTCCATGGGCGGCGTCCTGATCATCCTCTGCACGCTCGTCCCGACCCTCGTCTGGGGGAACCTGGCCAACCCCTACATCTGGGTCGCCGCCCTGTCCATGGTCCTCTTCGGCCTCGTCGGCCTCGTCGACGACGTCCTCAAGGTCCGGAGGCGGCAGTCCCTGGGCCTGCGCCCCGGCCAGAAGATCGCCCTGCAGGCCGGCCTCGCGACGGCCGTCGGCCTCGTCTTCGTCTGGATGGGCCTGCGCGGCGATTTCAGCCTGAGCCTGACCTTCCCGTTCTTCAAGCAATGGGTGCCGTACCTCGGCTGGTTCTACCTGCCCTGGATCGCCTTCATCCTGGTCGGGTCCTCCAACGCCGTCAACCTGGCCGACGGCCTCGACGGCCTGGCCATCGGCCTGACCCTGATCAGCGCCGCGGCCCTGACCGCGCTGACCTACGTCGCCGGCCACGCCCTCTGGTCCCAGTACCTCAGCATCGCCCGGGTGCCCCACGCCGCCGAGCTGACGGTCTTCGCGGGCGCCTTCGCCGGGGCCTGCCTGGGCTTCCTCTGGTTCAACTGCCAACCGGCCCAGATCTTCATGGGCGACGTCGGCGCTCTGTCGCTCGGCGGGACGATGGCCGTCATCGCCCTGCTCATCAAGCAGGAGTTCCTGCTCTTCACGGTGGCCGGCGTGTTCATCCTGGAGGCCCTCTCGGTCCTGCTCCAGGTCTCCTACTTCAAGGTCAGCAAGGGCAAGCGCATCTTCAAGATGGCTCCGCTCCACCACCACTTCGAGCTCTCGGGCTGGCCCGAGGGACAGGTCGTCATCCGGTTCTGGATCCTGGGCATCATCTTCGCCCTGTTCAGCCTGGCCACGCTGAAGCTGAGATAGCCATGGAACTGCGGGATAAGAACGTCCTCATCGTCGGCTTCGAGCGGACGGGCGAAGCGCTCTGCCGCTTCCTCCTCGACCGCGGGGCCCGGGTCCGCGTCAGCGAGAAGAGGGGGCCGGAGGCGATCGGGGACAGGGCCAGGGCCTACGCCGAGCGCGGGGCCGTCTTCGAGACGGGCGGCCACCGGCTGGCCTCCTTCCTCGGCGCCGACCTCATCGTGCCCAGCCCCGGCGTCCCGCCCATCGACCCGATCCGGGCCGCCCTGGAGAAGGGCGTCCCGGTCCTGTCCGAGCCCGAGCTGGCCTTCCGCTTCCTGCGGGGGCGGATCGTCGGCATCACCGGGTCGAACGGCAAGACGACGACGACGACGCTCGTCCACAGGATGCTCAAGGAGGGCGGGCTCAAGGCGCGCCCGGCCGGCAACATCGGGAAGCCGCTCATCTCCTTCGTCGACGGGAGCCGCGACGACCACGTCTACGTCACGGAGATCTCGAGCTTCCAGCTCGCCTACACCGAGCGGTTCGCGCCGGCCGTCGCCGCCGTCCTCAACGTCTCCGAGAACCACATCGACTGGCACGGCACGTTCGAGGGCTATTTCGGGGCCAAGAAGGAGATCGTCCTCCGGCAGGGCCCCGGGGGCCGGGCCGTGCTCAACCGCGACGACGCCCGCGTCTGGGGCCTGGCCGGGGAGGCGTCGTCCGAGGTCCACGGCTTCAGCCGGAGGCGGCGCGTGGCCCGCGGGGCCTCGGTCGAGGACGGCTGGGTCGTCGTCCGCGACGGGGCGCCGGAGAGGGTCCTGCGGGTCTCCGACATCTCCCTGCCCGGGGCGCACAACCTGGAGAACGTCCTGGCCGCCGCGCTCATCGGCCGGCTCATGGGCGTCCCGGCCCCGTCCCTGCGCCGGTCGGTCAAGGCCTTCCGGGGCCTCGAGCACCGGCTCGAGGACGTGCTCCGGATCGGCGGCGTCCGCTTCGTCAACGACTCCAAGGCGACGACCGTGGACGCCACGCTCAAGGCCCTGGCCAGCTTCGACCGGCCGGTCGTCCTCGTCCTCGGCGGGCGGGGCAAGGGCGGCGACTTCTCGCCCCTGCGCGCCGCGGTCCGCCGGAAGGTCCGGTCGGTCGTCCTCGTCGGGGAGGCCGCGGACAAGATCGAGGCCGCGCTCGGCGGGGCCGTTCCCGTCGACCGGGTGACGACCTACCGCGACGTCGTCCGTACGGCCTACGCGCGGGCGTCGCGGGGCGACGTCGTCCTGCTGGCCCCGGCCTGCACGAGCTGGGACATGTTCCGGGACTTCGAGGAGCGCGGCCGGACCTTCAAGAGGGAGGCCCGCCTCCTGGCCGCGAACCTGCGGAGGAAGGGGGCGGGGGCATGAAGCCGCTCCGCCGCTTCTCCTTCGACATGCCGCTCCTCGCGGTCACCGTCCTCCTCGTCGCCGGCGGCGTCTTCTTCGTCTTCAACGCTTCGAGCTTCATGGCCCGGGAGAGGTTCGGCCAGTCGTTCCACTTCATGGGCCAGCAGCTGCTCGGCGCCCTGGCCGGCCTGGCCCTGGTCGCCCTGCTCGTCTCGGTCAAGAAGTCCTTCTTCCTCCGCCCAACCTTCGTCTACGGCCTCCTCGGCCTGACGGTCGTCCTGCTCGCGCTCTGCCTGGCCATGCCCGAGGTGGCCCGGACCAACCGCTGGATCGTCCTGCCCGGGCTGCGCTTCCAGCCGTCGGAGCTGGCCAAGATCAGCCTCATCCTGTTCCTGGCGGTCTACGCCGAGAGCCGGAAGGACACGATCAACGAGAGGAAGACCCTGGCCGTCCCCCTGGCCGTGGTCACCGTCACGGTCGTCCTCGTCCTCCTCGAGCCCGACTTCGGCACGGCCGTCCTCCTGGCCGGCCTGGCGGCCATGATGCTTTTCATCGGCGGGGTCAAGCTCCGCTACCTGGCGGCCGCCGGGCTCCTGGCCGCCGCCCTGTTCGGCTTCTATCTCGTCCAGGCCGACTACCGGGTGGACCGGATCCAGGGCTTCCTCTCAACGGAGAAGGACGTCCTCGGCAGCGGCTACCAGGTCCACCAATCGCAGCTGGCCCTGGGCGCGGGCGGCCTTGTCGGGGTGGGCATCGGCCAGAGCACCCAGAAGCTCTACTTCCTGCCCTTCGCCCACACCGACTTCATCTTCGCCATCCTGGGCGAGGAGATCGGCCTGCTCGGCGCGCTCCTGACGCTGGGCCTCTACCTCCTCTTCCTCTGGCGGGGCCTGAAGATCGCCCTGGCCGCGCCCAACCCGACCTTCAAGATGATCGCCGCGGGGATCACGCTGGCCGTCGTCGGCCAGGCCCTGATGAACATGTCCATCGTCCTCG
>CAZFBC010000080.1:0-10516 GCA_964517245.1 uncultured Eubacteriales bacterium
CCCGGCTCGAGAAGGGCCGGCCCGCGCCGGCCATGCTCCTCTGGGACGACGCCGGATTCGGCGGCCTGGCCAAGGCCCGGAAGGCCCCGGTCTACGTCTACACCCGCGACACCTCCAAGGACTACCCCGACTACTACGCGGCCGGCGCCCTGCTCGGGAACGGGACGAGGCTGACCGAGGCCAACCCCCAGCAGAAGGACTTCCTGTGGTCGGGCGGGTCGGTCCTCCTCGACTACGAGAGCGCCAAGGGCGACAGGCTCCAGGCCGCGCTCTTCCTGCCCGCGAATTACGAGAAGGGCCGGCGCTACCCCACCGTCGTCTACTACTACGAGAAGATGTCCCAGCAGCTCCACCGCTACGCCCAGCCCTCGGCCAACGGCTTCAACAAGTCCGTCTACACGAGCCACGGCTACGCCGTCCTCTTCCCCGACATCACCTACAAGATCAACGACCCGGGCCTGTCGGCGGCCTGGTGCGTCCTGCCGGCGATCGACGCGGCCGTGGCCGCGGGCGTCGTCGACCGGGCCAAGGTCGGCCTCCAGGGCCATTCCTGGGGAGGCTACCAAACGGCCTTCCTCGTCACCCAGGCCGGGTTCGCCGCGGCCGTGGCCGGCGCCCCGCTGACCAACATGATCAGCATGTACAGTTCCATCTACTTCAACTCGGGCTCGGCCAACCAGCCGATCTTCGAATCGAGCCAGGGGCGGTTCACGGGCGGCTACTGGGACAACCTCGAGGCCTACCAGCGGAACTCCCCGGTCTACTACGCCGACCGGGTCGAGACGCCCCTCATCATCCTCCACAACGACAAGGACGGCGCGGTCGACTGGAACCAGGGCATCGAGTACTACAACACGCTGCGCCGGATGAAGAAGCCGGTCGTCATGCTGCAGTACGTCGGCGAGAACCACGGCCTGCAAAAGCCGGCCAACCGGAAGGACTACACGGTGCGGATGAAGGAGTTCTTCGACCACCATCTCATGGGCGCGCCGGCCCCGGCGTGGTACGCGGAAGGGGTCTCCCACCTCGGTCTCAAGGACCATCTCAAGGAGCGCGCCAAGGGCCTCAAACCCGCGGAAAAAGCCGAAAAAAAGGACGGGAAGAAGGACCCCGGGAAATCCTAACGGGGAGTTGACCCTCGGACCGGAAATCCCGCTTCCGGGAAAATGGCGCCCGAGAGAAGCCATCGCTCGGGGGGTTGGAAGGCTGGCTGGCGAGGCGCCAAGGTTTCAAAGGAAAAGGAAGCGGGGCTAAGGAGGATCCCTCTCCAGCCAGCGTGTGCATTATATGTTAGGTTTTTTTGCGTTGTCAATCTCATTTATTGCTTTTTTTTAATTATCCCCTCTTTGGGGGCGCGGCGCCTCCCGCACTTGATTTTCGGGCGATCCGGTGTATCTTGGAAGGGAAGGGAAAATCGAAGCCGGGAGGGACCATGCGCGCCAGCGTCAAGATCGTTCTGTTCGCCCTGGCGACCCTCCTCGCCCTCGGAGGCTGGAGGGGCCTCGAGGCGCTCCTCGACCGGGAGGCGCCGACGAGGTCCGCACTTCTGGTGAAGGACCAGGACATGACGAACAAGATCAAGCGCTCGGAAAAGGAATGGAAGGCCCGCCTCACGCCGGAACAGTACGAGGTCATGAGGAAGTGCGGCACGGAGAGGCCGTTCACCGGGAAGTACAACGACTTCTGGGAGAGCGGCGTCTTCGTCTGCGCCGGCTGCGGCGCGCCCCTGTTCCTCTCGCAGGCGAAATACGAGCACGGCACGGGCTGGCCGAGCTTCACGGCGCCCGTCGACGAGACGAACCTCGAGTACCGCGACGACTATTCGCTGCTCGCCAAGCGCATCGAGGTCCGCTGCGCGTCCTGCGGCGCCCATCTGGGCCACGTTTTCGACGACGGCCCGGAGCCGACGTTCCTCCACTACTGCGTCAACTCCGCGGCCCTGGACTTCCGCCCGGAGGCCCGGGCCTTGGCCGGCGGCCCGGAGACGGCGGCGGACGCCGTCGAGACCGCCACGTTCGCGGCCGGCTGTTTCTGGGGCGTCGAGCAGAAGCTGGGAAAGGTCCCCGGCGTCATGGACACGGTCGTCGGCTACATCGGCGGCACGACCCCCGACCCGACCTACGAAGAGGTCTGCACGGACAGGACCGGGCACGCCGAGGCCGTCCGGGTGACCTTCGACCCGAAACAGCTGAGCTACGACGACCTCGTCCGACGCTTCTTCGCCCTCCACGACCCGACCCAGGTCGACCGCCAGGGCCCGGACCGGGGGTCCCAGTACCGCTCGGCCATCTTCTACCACGACGAGGCCCAGCGGGAGACGGCGCGGCGGGTGATGGACGAGCTCGAAAGCTCGGGCCGGTACCGCAAGCGCCTGGCCACCCAGCTCGTCCCGGCTTCGGCCTTCACCAAGGCGGAAGAGTACCACCAGAAATACCTCGACAAGCGCGGCAGCGCCTGTACCTGATCCTTCTCCCCGGCCGCGCTGTCCCTTAAAGAGGACAGGCGGGTCATCCCTCCTGAAACTTCTCCCCCTGAGGTTGGGTTCCCCCTCCTGGCACGAATCTTGAAGTGATAAGGCTCGACAGGGAGGACAGATTGAATCCGGCTGATAAAAGGGCCTTTTTCGGAGACGTTGTAAAGTTTTCTCTTGACAACGGGGCCGGGAGAGGTTATTTTCAACGCTTCGTTTTCGAAGGTTTCAGCCCCGGGGGTGTAACGAATCCGCCCTCAACCCCGTTCATCGAACCGGAGTCCAGGGTTGAGGAAACGAGCATCGAGCCGCAGAACCGGAACGAAAACCCCGGCGCTGTAGTATTCCTATAATATCGGTAGATAAAGGGAGACGGACATGGCTTATCAATACAAGTATAAGACCGACCAGGAGCTGCTTCAGCTCATCCCCGGGACGCCCGGCGGAAAGCTCTTCTCGGACGACGAGGAGGTCTTCTCCGCCTCCGACCGCGCCCCCGTCGGGGCGAGGCTCGGCGAGCCCAAGAACGGCAAGGGCCTCAACTCCCCGGAGGACATCGAACAGACGGCCGACCTCGTCAAGATCTATCTCCGGGAGATGGGCAGCATCCTGCTCCTCTCCAGGGACCAGGAGATCTCGCTCGCCCGGAAGATGGAGCGCGGCGAGAGGGCCATCCTCAAGGCCCTGGCCCGCACGCCGTACACGCTCGAGGAGATCCTCGACCTCGAGACCCTGCTCAAGAAGACCCCCGAGATGTTCGTCAAGTACTTCAACATGGCCGAGGAGGATTTCGCCGACGACAGCCTCGAGGCCAAGAGGCGCGACGTCCTCGAGCGGGTCCGCAAAGTCCGCGACCTCAGCAACCGGCTCCTCCGCATCCGGCCTCTCGTCCGCAACCGCTTCGCCCGCGGCCGGCTGGCCGTCCGTATCGTCCGCCTGGCCCGCGGGCTCGAGCTCAAGCCCGAGCACCAGGACCGGATCGTCCAGGCCGTCCAGATCCGCCTGAAGGAAAGCCTCCGGAAGGCCGCCAAGCAGGTGCGCAGGGACAACCGGGCCATCCTCCAGGCCATCCAGTCGGGGCGCCGGAACCGGGAGCGGGCCAAGAGCGACCTCGTCTCGGCCAACCTCAGGCTGGTCGTCTCGATCGCCAAGAAGTACCAGGGCCGCGGCCTCCAGCTGCTCGACCTCATCCAGGAAGGCAACATCGGGCTGATGCGGGCCGCCGAGAAGTTCGACTACCGGCGGGGCCACAAGTTCTCGACCTACGCGACCTGGTGGATCCGCCAGTCCATCACCCGGGCCATAGCCGACCAGGGCCGGACGATCCGCATCCCGGTCCACCTGACCGAGACCATCCACCGGCTCAAGAAGATCTCGCAGACGACCGTCCAGGAGAACGGACGGACCCCCAGCCCCGAGGATCTGGCCAGCAAGATGAACCTCCCCGTCTCCAAGGTCCTGGAGATGCTCCACAGCTCGCAGGACCCGGTCTCCATCGAGACCCCCCTCGGCGAGAACGGCGAGGGCTCGCTCGGCGACCTCCTCGAGGACAAGTCGTTCCCCTCCCCGCCCGACACGGTCATCCACATCAACCTCCGCGAGCAGATCGAGGCGGCCCTCCGCACCCTGCCCGAGCGGGAGACGCTGGTGCTGCGGATGCGCTACGGACTCGGCGACGGCCGCGAGTACACCCTCGAAGAGGTCGGCCAGCACTTCAAGCTGACCCGGGAGCGGATCCGCCAGATCGAGCTGAAGGCCCTCAAGGCCCTCCAGCTCTCGGCTCCCGGCCAGAAGCTCAAGTCCTTCTGATCCGAGGCCTCATGGCCTACGAGCGGCTGGGGTTCATCGCCCCCTCGACCTGTCTCGCCCCCAAGGAGAAGCCCGTCCTCCTCAGGACGGCCCGGCTCCTCCGCCAGGCCTTGGGCGTCCGGGAGGTCACCTTCGGCCCCCATCTCTTCTCGTCCGACCCCGAGATCGACCACGTCACGGGCTCGGTCGAAGAGCGGGCCGGCGTCTTCAAGGACGCCATCCGCCGCCTCGACCTGATCATCTCGATCGCCGGCGGCACGGGCGCCGAGGACATCGTCCGCAAGATCGACGCCAAGGACTTCCGCGTCATCCGCGACCGGCGGCCCCTGTTCGTCGGCTTCTCCGACTTCACCTTCCTCCTGAGCGAGATCTACCACGCCTGCCGCGTCCCCGTCATCTACTTCCCCTCGCTCAAGGTCGGCAAGGGCGACTTCCGGAACCTCCTGGCCCTCATCGGCGGCGAGGAGATCCAGTACCGGGGCGCGGCCTGGCTGACCCCTCCCCCGCCTCGGCGGCTCTCCGGCATCCCGGTCGGCGGCAACCTGTCGACCTTCGTCAACTTCCTCAACCGCGGCACGCCCCCCAAGTTCAGCTGGAGAAAGCACATCCTCTTCGTCGAGGACGTCCAGGTCGACGTCGAGGACCTGCACCGCATGTTCGCGGCGCTCCGGCGCCACAGCGTCTTCGCCGGGATCAAGGGGATCGTCATCGGCTCGCTGACCCCGCCGGGCAAGAGCCTGTTCCCGAAGAAGCAGCAGAGGGAGGCCGTCCGGTTCGTCGGCTCCTACCTCGCCGACGTCATCCGCGACCGCCGGCGCCAGGGCCGCCCCCTGCCCATCCTGACCGTCTCCAACTTCGGCCACGACATCAAGCGCAACCTCATGGCCGTCCCCATCGGCGGACGGGTGACCGTCTCGCGCTCCAAGAAGATCGCCTTCCGGCTCGACGCCCGATCCGCCTGAAACACTCCGCTATCAGAGAAGTCCGCAGCGAGGCGGCGACGGATATGGCCCCGACGACCGATCTTACTTCCGCAGGTAGATGAGCGCCTGCATGGCCGCCACGCATCCTTCTCCGGCGGCCGCGACGACCTGGAGCCCGCCGCAGGTGATGTCGCCGGCGGCGTAGACGCCGGGGATGTTGGTCCGCTGGAACCGGTCGACGGCGACGCACTGCTTGTGGTCGAGGGCGATGCCCGCCCTCTCGAAGAGCGGCCCGGCCGGGCTCTCGCGGAAGACGAAGACGGCCGCGACCGGGACCTCCTCGGGGCCCGACGGCCCCTCGAGAAGGACCCCCTCGACCCGCTGTCCGCCGCGGATCTCCCCGACCTTCGCGTCCCTCCGGATGGTCACGCCCTCGGCCTCGAGGGCCCGGGCGGCGGCCGAATCCGCGGCCCCTCCGGCCTTGCCCGGCACCCAGAGGACCCGGCAGCCCATGGCCTGAAGGGCGTGGACTTCCTCCAGGGCCTCCTCGGAGGGCCCGACGGCGGCGACCGGGGCGCCGCGGAACAGCGGCCCGTCGCAGGTCGCGCAGTAGCTGACGCCCTGCCCGAGGAGCCTGTCCTCGCCGGGGATCAGCCGCTCCTTGGGAACGGGCTTGCCCGTGGCCAGGATGACGGCCCCGGCCTCGATAACGGCATCCTTGGTGGTGACGTACTTGGGAGTGCCGTCGAGCCCGAAGGCGACGGCGTCCCCGGCGACGACCTCGGCCCCGAAGGAGGTCGCCTGGCCGCGGACGATGTCGAGGAGGGCGCGGCTGTCGATGGACGGGAAGCCGGGGTAGTTCTCGAGGGTGTAGGAGATGGCCAGGCGCGAGGCGCCGCGGCCCTCCAGGACGAGGGCCTTCTTCCCGGCCCGGGCCACGTAGAGACCGGCGGTCAGCCCGGCCGGCCCCGCCCCGATGATGAGGACGTCGGTCTTGAGGGACTTGATGCTCATGGCGGCCCGCTCCTCCTCGCGCCCCGGTCAGTCGGCCAGCCGGCCGCTGTCGCCGACCTTCCATTCGTTGCCGGCGAGCACGTAAAGCACCGTCCGGCGGATCTCCCGGTCGTCCCCGCTCTTGATGCGGAGGTCGACGATGGCCCAGTCTTCGAGGCCCTTGAAGGTCATCTCCAATACGGAGGTGCCGGCCCCGACGAGCTTGGAGCCGCGGAACTTCTTGAGGACGGCCGTGTCGCGGCCGTAGTTGCGGAACTGGAGCGGCAGGAGGTCCCGTTCCCCGTAGTCGTCCTTGACGAACTGTTCGACCTCGGCCGCCGGCTGGTACCAGGCGTCCATGGTCACCCATTCGTAGGCCCGGGCCGGGTCCCCGCCCCCGCCCTTGCCGACGGCCTTGATGCCGAAATACGCGCCGACCGCCAGGGCGTCGACGACGAGGAAGATGGCCAGGATGCGAAGGGGCTTACTCATCGGTTTCTCCTTGATGGGGCGGCGCGGGAGGGGCGTCCGGCCGGACCTTGTCCATGGCCGCGGCCTCGGCGGCGAGCAGGCGGAAGCGGTCGGAGAGGACGGCCCGGGACTTCCGGAAGAGCCCCCGCGGGCGCTTCTCCTCGTGGCCGGACAGGCTCCCGAAGACCTCCTGCTCGCGGTCCTCGGGGCTGCGCCTGAAGTACTCCTCGAACCTGGCCTCCGGCAGGAGGCCGCGGCCGCGCAGGGTCCGCAGCATCGACCGGGTGCTCACGCCGAAGTAGCGCTTGAGGAACAGGACGTCGTCGAAGGACAGGCTCCTCGAGCGGATGTCCTTCTCGACGAGCTCGCGGAGCTTCTCCGGCGGGACGAGGAACCGCGTGGCGAAGGCCTGGGCGAACTGCTCCCGCGGCGGGTAGAGCGACACGTACTCGTCGACGAAGACGTCGGGATTGTCGACGATCGGGCTGTCGGCCCGGTCCATGAGGTAGTGCCCGTAGAGGTGGGCGGCGACGACCGTCTGGAAGCCCGGCGGCTCGGCGGCGTTGATCAGGGCGAAGGCCGCCTTCCGCTCCTCGTCGAAGACGAAGATCCCGGCGATGCGGGCCTCCTCGGGCAGGGCCTGGCGGACGATCCGGCAGCCGTTGACCTCGCAGAGGGCCATGACGTCGCGAACGGGCTCGTTGCCGAGGCCGAGGCGGCGGCGCTCCTCCTCGGCCAGCCGCTCCGGCGAGACGCGGGGATAGCTGGGCGCGAGGTCGAGGCGACGCCCCGTCCGGTCCTCGAGCTCGAGGTATCGCTCGCAGAAGGCCCGGAACTTCTGGAGGTCCTTGCGGGTCCGCTCGTCGGCGTTGGCCCGGTCGAACAGGCTGTCGAAGGCCGGCCTGGTGTCCTCGAAGAAGTAGGAGACGTTCCTGTTCAGGAACCCGGCGATCTTGAGGAGGGTCTCGAAGCTCGGCGTCCTCTTGCCGGACTCGAGGAGCGAGATGTACTCCGACGAGAGTCCGAGGGCCTTGGCGAAGGCGCCCTGGCTGAGGCCGACCTCCTCGCGGGCCCTCTTGAGTCGTGTCCCGAGAAGCTTGTCCATGGCGGCGCACCTCTGGGCGGCGGCGGTAGGATAACACGGGGTTAGAGGGGTGTCAACCGGGCGGGCAGGTCACGAAATCCGTTGACAATTCGCCGCCTCCCCCTAGAATGGAAGGCGAAGAAGGATTCGCCATGCCAGAAAAAACCATCCTCGAGCTCTTCGAGGGCGCTTCGAAGGGCCTCTGCGACAGCGTTCTCGACCAGGTCCAGGACGCCGTGACCTTCGTCGACAAGGACCGCCGGATCGTCTACTGGAACAAGGCCGCCGAACAGGCCACGGGCCGGGAGGCGGCCGCCGTCGTGGGCAACCCCTGCTGCGAGGAGCCCGGCCTGTTCGTGGATTTCGGCGGCGTCAACATCTGCCGCGACAAGTGCCCGGTGGTCATGACGCTCAAGGACGGCGTCCCGCGCTCCCTGGACGTCTATCTCCAGCACCGGAGCGGGTACCGCGTCCCCACGAACCTGCGGATCGTCCCCGTCCTCGGCGAGTCCGGCGAGGCGATCGGGGCCGTCGGGACGTTCACCAACACCGCGCCCAAGGTGACCATCCCCCTCGGCCTCGGCGAGCTCGAGAAGATGGGCCTCGTCGAGCCCGAGACCAGCATCCCCGCCCGGCCGTACCTGGAGATGACGCTGAACACGCGCCTCGAGGAGTACCAGAAGTACGGCCTCTCGTTCGGGCTGATCTACGTCGACGTCGACGGCTACGGGAAGATCCTCCAGAAGTTCGGCCGGTTCAACGCCGGCAAGATCGTCCGGATGGTCGCCCGGACCCTCCACAAGAACATCCGCTACTTCGACATCGTCGGCCGCTGGGACACCGAGGAGTTCCTCGTCATCCTCCTCAACATCGACGAGGGCCGCCTGGACATCGTCGCCAACAAGCTCCGCCTCCTCATCTCCGAGTCCTACATCACGACGGAGACGGGCATGCTGAACGCCACGGTGTCCATGGGCGCCAGCCTCGTCCTGCGCTACGACACGGTCGACTCGCTGGTCAAGCGCGGCGAGCAGCTCATGATGCACAGCAAGTGGCTGGGCAAGAACCGCGTCAGCATGAGCTTCGTCCAGAAGGACGCCCTCTAGGGCGATAGAGGCCCCCTTCCCCGGGGGGAGTCGGGAAAGGGGGCCGAAGACAGAATGGAGGGTTAGAAAGAGGCCTGATCCGTGGCCTTGACGGCGTTGATCTCGGCGGCGAAGAGGATGCCGCCCGCGTTCCCGGTCAGGCTGAGCCGCACGCCGGTGTCCCGGGTCACCCACTCCGAGGACATGCACAGGCACCCCGACATGACCGCCTTCCCCAGGCTCTTGGCGCACACGGCGCACCCCGGGTCCTTCCAGACGATGTTGTCGTAGCGCGGCTCGCCGACCTTGGCGTAGAGGAGCCCCTTGATCTTGTTGTAGTCGGCGACGTGGATGTCCTTGTCCGCGTATCTCTCGAGGAGGTGGACGCGCAGGGAGACGAGCTTCCGCTCGGAGAGGACGTAGCAGACCAGGCACCTCTTGCCGAGGATGTCCCGGTGGTAGTGCAGCAGCTCCAGGTCCCCGGAGTACTCCCGGCTGAGCGGCCGGCCCTCGGCCCTCAGGATGAGCGTCTCGGGAACGCCCCAGGTGACCCGGGGCAGCCGATCCGGCCTCAGGTCGAAGTCCTTGGGATGGACGATCTCGTCGTTGCGGGGCGTCAGGTCGACCACCTTGAGCGTGCCGTTGAGCCTGCGGACGGACGTGTCCGGGATGTATCCGGAGAGCATCCGGCCCGTCCGCGAGGAGGCGAACTGGACGTAGAGCCAGGTGGCGCGGAACTTGACCGCGCTCGCCAGCTTGAGGACGGCTCCCCGGGGGAGCGTCTCGACGACGGGGCTGCGCTCGCTCGGCTCGAGATGGACCGGGGTGTCGTCGGCGGTGATCTCGAGCTTGACGATGATCTCGGCCCGGGCGGGAACCGCGGCGGCGAAGGCGAAGGCGGCGGCCGCCAGGGCGAGAGCGACGGCGTATTGCGTTCGGTTCTTTGTCATGTCCGATCCCTTCGAATGACGGGCCTATCATCGGACGGGAGGCGGGGCATGGCAATCCCCGTTGGTGATGAATCCCGGGGGGATATCCCTCACCCCTGAGGGTGGAGGGACCGCGGGGACATCGCCGCTCAGGAGTAGCTGTGGAGGCCGGCCAGCAGGTAGTTGACGCCGAAATAGGTGAACAGCGCGGCCAGGAAGCCGGCGATGGCGATCCAGGCCGAACGGCGGCCCTTCCAGCCCATGACGATCCGCGTGTGGAGGTAGAGGGCGAAGACGAACCAGGTGATCAGGCTCCAGACCTCCTTGGGGTCCCAGCCCCAGTAGCGGCCCCAGGCCCGGTAAGCCCAGACCATGCCGAAGACGAGGCCGCCCAGGGTGAAGAGGGGGAAGCCCACGGCCACGGCCCGGTAGGCGAGGGCGTCGAACCGCTCCCTCTTCTCCTCCGAGTCGGCGCCGAGATAGAGCAGGCTGGCGACGAACGCGACGGCGAAGAAGGCCTCGCCGAGCAGGGTCACCGAGACGTGGAGCCAGAGCCAGTAGCTCTGGAGGGCCGGGACGAGGGGCGTCGCGTCCTTGGGCATGAGCGGGGACGAGGCCAGGGCGACCAGGCCCACGACGATGAGCATGAGGTAGGGGCCGAGCTTGGGCACCCGCGAGCCCCGGCCGAAGACGACCAGGGCGACGACGACGGCCCACGACAGGAAGGACAGCGACTCGTACATGTTGGTGAA
>CAZFBC010000081.1:0-10420 GCA_964517245.1 uncultured Eubacteriales bacterium
ACCCTGGCGGCGTAGCTCAGTTGGTCAGAGCATGCGGCTCATATCCGCAGTGTCGGGGGTTCAAATCCCTCCGCCGCCATTTCTTCGAGGCCCTGTCCTCGTGACCCGAAGCCGACCATGACAGCCCCGATGACCGCGGCCCGCATCCTGGCGACCTTCAAGAGGACCGCCCTGGGCGGGCGGATGATCGTCCCCGGCGACCGCGTCCTCGCCGCCTGCTCGGGCGGGGCCGACTCGGTCGCCCTCGTCGCCCTGCTCCTCCGGCTCCGCGAAGAGATGCCTCTCGAGGTCCGGCTGGCCCACTTCAACCACGGGCTGAGGGAGGACGCCGGCGCGGACGAGCGGTTCGTCCGGGACCTCGCCCGCCGCCTGGGCCTGCCGCTCTCCGCGGGCTCGGCCGACGTCGGGACCCGCGCCGCGAAGAAGAAGCTCAACCTCGAGGAGGCGGGCCGCGAGCTCCGCTACGCCTTTCTCCGCCGGGCGGCGGCGGCCGGCGGGGCGACCAAGATCGCCACGGGACACACCATGACCGACCAGGCCGAGACCGTCCTCATGCGCCTGCTGCGCGGGACCGGGATCGCCGGCCTGGGCGGGATCGCGCCGGTCGTCGCCGGCAAGCCCTGCCCGGTCGTCCGGCCGCTCCTCGACATCCCCGGCCCCGACCTCCGGGCCTGGCTCGAGGCCGAGGGGATCGCCTTCCGCGAGGACGCCTCGAACCGCGACCTCTCCTTCCTCCGCAACCGCATCCGGGCCGGGCTCCTGCCGGAGATCGAGCGCCGCTACGAGCCCCAAGCGGTCCGGCACCTGGCCCGGCTGGCCGAGATCGCCCGGGAGGACGACGAGCTCATCGGCGGCTTCGTCCGGGAGCTCGCCGACGAGCTCATCGTCCGCCGGGGCCGCGACGCTTCCCTGGACCTGAGGGCGCTGCCGCTCCTCCCGCCGGCGCGGGCCCGGCGGGCGGCCCGGGAGTTCCTGCGGGAGATCGCGGGCGGACTGAGGGACATCTCCTTCGAGGACGTGGCCTCGCTCCTGGCGCTTGGCGAAGGCAAGGAGGTGGAGATCCGCAGGGGGCTCGTCCTTCGCCGCGAGGCGGGCCGGGCCGGCCGCAAGAGACCGTCGCCGCCGGCCGAGCCCTACGAGGTCCGCTGGGACGGGCGCGGCGGGCTGTCCCTCCCCGCGGCCGGCCTCACGGTCCGGGGCTCGTTCGCGAAGACGGCCGGCCCGAGGCGCCGGCCGGTCCGGAACGACGACCGCCGGGGCGCCGACCTCGACGCGGCCCGGCTCGAGTTCCCGCTCCTCGTCCGGAGCCGGAGGCCGGGCGACCTCTACCGCCCGCTCGGGGCCCCGGGCCGGAAAAAGCTCAAGGAGATCCTCCGGGCCAGGGGCGTGCCCGTCGCCGAACGGGACCGGCTGCCCGTGTTCGTCTCGAAAGGCGGGATCGTCTGGGCGCCGGGGCTGCCGGTCGCCGAGAGGTGCAGGATCACGGACGCGACGGCCGAGGTGTTCTCGATCCGGCTCGAGCGCAGCGGGACGGGCCGGGCGCGGCGCCGGAAGGCCTAGCGCGGATAGAGGCTGAGGTAGGCCCGGACGATCGATTCCCCCCAGAGCATGGCCACGAAGGCCGCCGGCGCGATGAACGTCCCGAAGGGCAGGGCGAACTGGAAGTCCTTGCCCCGCCGCAGGATGAAGAAGACGCCGACGAGGGCCCCGACGAACGAGGCCAGGACGAGGACGAGCAGGGTCCTGGCCAGCCCGAGGAAAGCCCCGACCATGAGCATCATGGTCACGTCGCCCATGCCCAGGCCTTCCTTCTTCCGGACGAGGTAATAGGCCCCGTAGACGAGGAGCAGGAACCCCGACCCGGCCACGGCCCCGACGAGCGCGCCGCGGAAGGTCAGGTCGTCCCGGAAGAACGCGTAGGCGAGGGCCAGCACGAGGCCGGGCATGGTGACGGCGTCGGGCAGGATCTGGTGATAGGCGTCGATGAAGCCGAGGACGACGAGGGCGCTCGTGAACAGGCAGCCGGCGAAGAACTCCAGGCTGAGGGCGCGCCCCGCGTGGAGATGGACGAGGACGAAGCCGACGGCCGTCAGGAGCTCGACCGCGGGGTAGACGGGCGAGATCTTGCGCCCGCACCCGCGGCACTTCCCGCCGAGGACGAGGTAGGACAGGACCGGGATGTTGTCGTAGGGCTTGATCCTGGCCCCGCAGCCCGGGCAGGAGGAGGGGGGGCGCGACAGGTTGAGCTCCCGGGGCAGCCGGTAGATGACGACGTTGAAGAAGCTGCCGAAGACCAGGCCGGCCGCCGCGACCAGGACGAGGGTCATCGTCTCCATGGGCTGATCACCGTTTTCACCTTTCCCGTCGCCGGGTCGTAGACGTAGTCGTTGCCGTCGAGGTCCCGCGGCACTTCCCGGACGAGGCCCTCCCGGACGAGCGCTTCGAGGCCGGCCGGGAAGCGCCCGTGGCGCTGCCGGTAGGCCTCCAGCGCGGCGCCGAGGGCGCTCCCGTCGATGGTCGCCTTGACGTTGTAGAGGTGGTTCGAGGCGATCCTCCTCGTCCGCTCGTCCGGGGCCCTGTTGTAGATGTCGAGCCAGGTCTCCCAGGAGGTCCGGAGGTCGCCCTTCCTGTACAGGGCGTTGGCCCGGAGCCTCTCGACGAACTCCGGGGCGCCGGGGATCTTCATGCACCGCTCGAAGTACTTCTCGGCCAGGGCGAAGTCCTTGAGGGTCATCATGGCCACGTGGCCGGCGTTGAACGTGTAGATCCACTGGTCGGGGTTGTTGGCGTCGCCGCGGTCGAGGATGGCGAAGGCGGCCCGGGTGTCGCGGGCCTCCTGGACGGCGATGAGGGCGCCGATCTCGTAGGGGTCCTGGTAGCGCGGGTCGAGCTCGTTGATGATGGCGAAGATGTGGTCGAGGTGGTCGAAGCGGTCGTCGATCGTCGGCGTCGCGTAGTACTGGATGGCCCAGAGGTAGATGAGGTCGGCGGCCAGCGACCGGTAGCCGAAGGTCGCGAACGTCAGGAACCTGCCGGACGGGATGTAGATGATCGACGAGCCGGGGAGCTTCCTGCGGACGACCTTGTCCGTCGCGGCCTTGAGGGACACGAAGGCCGCCGCCGTGGAGGCGAGGAAGGCGGCGGCGAGGAGCGCCGTCGTGAGCTTCCGCCCGATCGCCCGCTTGCCCATGTGCGGCGTCCCGGCCGGCCCCCGGTCAGATGAAGTCCCGGCGCCTGAAGACGAGCACGGCCAGGCCGAGGATGAAGGCCGTGTAGCAGACGCCGTAGAGGATGGCCGAGACGTGGATCCCCGGCGGGATGGGCAGGTTGTGGACGACCTCCGTCTTGAAGTTGAAGTTCTCGAGGTCGGGCAGGACGGCGTAGAGGGCCCGGACCAGGGCCCGGCCCGCGCCCGGCCGCATCTTCCGCAGGACGAGCTCGAGGCCCCAGGACAGGTGCCCGATGAGATAGAAGGCCAAGGCGAAGAGCGAGCTCAGGATGGGCGTCGAGAACGAGGAGAACAGGACGGCCACCGCCGTGACGAGGACGAGCTCCAGGAAGATGTAGGCGACGGCGACGAGCAGCGTCCCCTCGATCGTGAGCGTGTGAACGTAGACGATGGCCAGGAAGATCAGGGTCATGGCCAGGGTCATGACGAAGAGCGTCAGCACGAGGCCGAGGAACTTGCCCAGGATGAACTCGGCCCGGTGGAGGGGCTTGGAGAGGAGGGTGAAGATCGTCTTCTTGTCGATCTCCTTGTAGACGAGGCCGGTCCCGATGAGGATGGCCATGAGGACCCCGAAGACGGAGATCGAGGCCAGCCCCGCGTCCTTGATGATCTTGACCCGGTCGCCGACCGTGAGGACGGCCAGGACACGGGCGGCGACGATGCCGAGCGCGGCGAAGAAGAAGAGGAGGTAGAGGACACGGTCGCGCTTGGCTTCCTTGAAGGTGATCCCGGCGATGGCCCCGATCTTCATGTCCGCGTCACCGTCTCGACGAAGATGTCCTCGAGCGTCTCGGTCCGCGGGCTGAGCGAGAGGAGCCGTCCCCCGCGGCCGCGGACGAGATCGAGGACCTCGTCGACCTTGGATTCGTCGAAGATCTTGAGCAGGACCCGGTCGCCTCGGGCGGAGACGCACTCGCCGAGGCCCCGGAGCGCCTCCTCGGGGAGCCCGGCGACGGTCGCCTCGGTGAACAGGATCCGCTCCGAGACGAGGTCGCGCAGGGCGCCCTCTTTGACGATGCGGCCGCCGACGACGATGGCCACGCGGTCGCAGATCATCTCGATGTCCTGCAGGATGTGCGAGGTGAAGAAGACGGTCTTGCCCTCGTCCTTGAAGCGGACGATGATGTCCCGGATCTCCTTGCGGCCGAGGGGGTCCATGCCGCCCAGAGGCTCGTCGAGGATGACGAGCCGGGGGTCGTTGATGAGGGCCTGGGCCAGCCCGGCCCTCTGGAGCATGCCCCGGGAGTATTTCCGGAGCGGCAGGTCCGCGGCCCGTTCCAGGCCGACGAGCCCGAGGAGCCGGGCGATGCGCTCCTCCTTGTCCTTCCGGCCCAGCCCGAAGAGGTCGGCGGTGAAGGCGAGGAACTCCCGGGCCGTGAGGTAGTCGTAGAAATAGGGGTTCTCCGGCAGGAATCCGAGCGTCTCGCGGGAGCGGGGGGAGAGGTGGGAGCGCCCGAAGATCTCGACCGTGCCGGCGTCCGGGCGGATGAGCCCGAGCAGGCACTTGATGGTCGTCGTCTTGCCCGCCCCGTTCGGGCCGAGGTAGCCGAAGATCTCGCCCGGCCGCACGGACAGGCTGATGCCCTTGAGGATCTCGCGGGTCTTGGGGATGAAGCCGAGCCGGAATCTCTTCCGGAGGCCCTCGATCCGGATCGCGTCGGTCATCGCTCTTATTCTAGGGAACGGCGCCCGAAAGTCAACCGGGCCGGGGCCTCAGACGAGACCCTTGATCCGCCGGGCGTTCTCCAGGAGCCGGTCCTGGGTGAAGACGTGCTCGCGGGTCAGGGCCAGGTGGAGCCCGAGCTGGGCCCGGACCTCCTCGGGGAGGGCGAGCCCAAGGGCCGCCTCGTAGGCCGCCACGATGTCCCGCTCGAGCCCGGGCAGGGTCTCGAGGGCCGAGAGGCGGCCGCCGCCGGGATAGGCGGTCGGCATGGGCGCCGGGCTCCGCTCGACCCCCGCGGCGTCGGTCACGGCGTTCTCGACGGCGATGACGTCGCCGAGCTTGACCAGGATGCCGGCCAGCTTGTCCCAGTGGCGCATGTGGTTGACGGAGTTCTTGAACAGGCGCTGGCCGAGGTCCTGGTGCCCGCTGAACATCATGACGTAGCGGAGGTAGCGGTGCATGGCCTCGTTCTCGAGCCGGCAGAGCCCGTGGAGGAGGCGGAGGTCCTCGCGCCCGTCCCTGTCGGGGTGGGCGCGGAAGCACTCGGCGCCCGCCTCCGGCGAGGCCTCGATCGCGGCGATCATGGCCGCGAACTGGGCGCTGTGGCGGACCTCGTCGTACGAGATGTTCCAGATCATGTTCTCGACCTCGGGGAACGCCCCGGGCTCGACCTCGGCGGACTGGTAGAGGTCGGTGACCTCGTCCTCGGTCCTCTTGTCCTCTCTCAGGTTGTCGAGGATCTTCGGGTAACGGACGATCTCGTCGGTCCCGAAGCCGGGCTCGACGCCCATCCCGGTCAGGACGAGGCCCAGCTGGAGGGCGTGGTACATCTCGTCGATGCCGATCTGGATCGTCTGGGCCCGGGCGTCGGTCCTCTGCTTCAGGAAGGGGTCGTCGTAGAGGAACCGGCCCTTCGGCATGGAGTAGGCGTGGACGACGTATTCGAAGCTGACGGCCCACTCGTGCCTGAGGGCCGCGGCGAGCAGGCGGGCGACGTCGTCGCCGGTCCTGACGGTCTTGATCTTGTCCATGGGGCCTCCTGGCGGTCGTCGGGAACGCCCATTATAGAAGAAGGGGCCGGGTCTTCGCAATGCGCTTTCGCGGGGGTAGCCTTTGGGGGTGAGAAAAGGCCCCTTTTCTCACCCAGAGAATCACCCCCGACGGGGATTGACCCTCCGGAGGCCCCGTGAGATTCTGGCCCCGGTCGCAACCTGACGGTCGCGACGGCCTCGAAAGAGGCGGTGCCAAGGTTGTGAAAAGGGAGAGGGAGGATCTCTCTCCCCCGCTTTTCTTTTTTCCTTTCCTTCTTCCCCTTGCCCACCTTGGGGAAGACTCCGTATTCGGGTATAATCGGGGGCAGTCTCTCCCGAGGAGGTCGTCCATGTCCGATTTCGGCGGGGCCGTCAAGCCGCTTTCCGAGAACCCCGACTACAAGATCGCCGTCCTGGGCGTGCCCTTCGACGAGAAATCGAGCTACCTCCGGGGCGCCGCCGGGGGGCCGGCCGCCGTCCGGGCCGTCTCGACCGGCAAGTGCTACTGCGGCTGGACCGAGCTCGGGGTCAACCTGGAGGAGGACACCGTCATGGTCGACCTCGGCGACGTCGACACCTCGGGGGACCCGGACAAGTCGTTCGCCCTGACGGAGAAGGCCGTGGCCGGGATCCTGGCCAAGGGCGCCGCGCCCGTCGTCCTCGGGGGCGACCACTCCATCACCTACCCGGTGCTCAAGGCCTTCGCCCGCTTCCACAAGCCCCTCGACGTCCTCCATTTCGACGCCCACCCGGATCTCTACGACGATCTCTACGGCGACCGGCTGTCCCACGCCTGCCCCTTCGCGCGCGTCGTCGAGGACGGGTTGGCCGCGAGCGTCGTCCAGGTGGGCGTCCGGGCCGTCACGGCCGCCCACCGGGCCAAGGCCCTCAAGTACGGCGTCCGGATGATCGAGATGAAGGACATCGGGGACCCGCTCCACCTCCGGTTCGCCAACCCGGTCTACGTCTCCTTCGACCTGGACGCCCTCGACCCGGCCTTCGCCCCGGGCGTCTCCCATCACGAGCCGGGCGGGCTCTCCACTCGCCAGGCCGTCCAGGTCATCCAGGCGCTCAAGGGCCGGATCGTCGGCCTGGACGTCGTCGAGCTCAATCCCGCGCGCGACGCCGCGGGCATCACCGCCGCCGCCGCGTTCAAGATCATCAAGGAGACCGCCGGCCGGATCGTCCGGCCCGCCTGAGGGAGGGAACCCATGAAACGCACGCTCGCCGTCCTCGTCCTGGCCGCCGCGACCGCCGGGTGCGCCCAGGCCCAGAAGGGGCCGTCCTTCGACGCCTGGTTCGTCGACAGGACCATGCGCGTCGACTATTTCCACGCCGGAGACGCCGCCGGGGAGACGATCACCCTGGACCGCGTCTACGATCAGGGCGCCTGGGCGGGGAGCCGGACCCGCCTCGTCGACCCGTTCGACCTCGGCCGCTATCGCGTCATGGTCTACGACGGGGCCGGCGGGACGCTCCTCTTCAGCAAGGGCTTCGACAGCTATTTCGGGGAGTACAAGACCTCCGGCCCGGCCCTGGCGGGCGTGCGGCGGACCTACCACGAGACCGCCCTCCTGCCGTACCCTAAGAAGCCGGTCCGCTTCACGGTCGAGGCCAGGGACCGCAGCAACGCCTGGAAGCCTCTGTTCAGCCAGACGATCGATCCGGCCGACATGACGGTCGTCCGCGAGCGGCCCGTCCCCGGGGTCCAGGTCATCGAGGTCCTCAGATCGGGCGAGCCCCGCCGCAAGGTCGACGTCCTCATCGTCGCCGAGGGCTACACGGCCGCCGAGGAGGCCAAGGTCCGGGCCGACCTCGACCGCTTCGCCGCCGTCCTCTTCGGGCTCGAGCCGTACAAGTCGCACCGGGACAAGTTCAACGTCGCGGGCGTGTTCAAGCCCTCGGCCGAGAGCGGCTGCGACGAGCCGAGCCACGGCTCGTTCCGGTCGACGGCCGTCGGGGCGACCTTCGACTCGCTCGGTTCCGAGCGCTACCTCCTGACCGAGGACAACAGGAGCCTCCGGGACATCGCCGCCCACGCGCCCTACGACACCCTGTTCATCATGGTCAACCACAAGCGCTACGGCGGCGGCGGGATCTACAATTTCTACTGCACGTTCACGACCGACAACCAGTGGCGCGACTACCTCTTCCTCCACGAGTTCGGCCATTCCTTCGCCGGCCTGGCCGACGAGTACTACACCTCCGACGTGGCGTACAACGAGTTCTACCCCGCCGGGGTCGAGCCGGCCGAGCCGAACATCACCGCCCTGCTCGATCCCGCGAAGCCCAAGTGGAAGGGCCTCCTCAGCCCCGGCGTCGGCGTCCCGACCCTCTGGGAGAAGGCGGAGTACGACGAGATGGACAACGCCTACCAGAAGGTCCGGACGGAGGTCAACGCCTCGATCGCCAGGATGAAGAGGGAAGGGGCCGATCCCGCGGAGGTCGCACTGGCCGAGGAGAGGTCCGAGCGCCTGTCGCGCGAGCACGCCGGGAAGGTCGACGCGTTCCTGCGGGCCAGCCGGTTCTGGGGCCGGGTCGGCGTCTTCGAGGGCGCGGGCTACGCGGCCCAGGGCCTCTACCGCTCCGAGCTCGACTGCCTGATGTTCACCAAAGGCGCGAAGCCGTTCTGCAAGGTCTGCGAGACGGCCGTCCTGCGGACGATCCTCCACTACGCGGAGTGACCCTTCCCCGACGCGCGGCGCTCCGGCCGCCGGCCCGCGTGATATTTCGTATGTGATGCAACCCCCCCGGGGTTTGAGTGCGGGCTGTTGTCAGCAAAAGGGGGGTTGATGATGGGAACCAAAAAGGTGGGGGCTTTCCCCAGCCCGCCCAAGAAAGCCACTATCATTATAGCACCTGAAATCGCCGTGTAAAGGATTATTTTCGATTTTCCGAATCTTTTTTTTGGCCGCCCCCGGCCTCTTGATTTCCCCGGCGGCCCGGTCCACAATGGGAGGCACGTCCGGACTCGGGAGGGAGCATGGACCAGAAGACGGATCCGAAGAAGGTCGAGATCAAGGTCGACGAGGCCGTCGCCCTCGGGCAGTACGCCAGCCTCGCGGCCATCCGCCACTCGCGCGAGGAGTTCCTGTTCGACTTCGCCTTCCTCTTCCCCGACGGGCCCTACGGCAAGCTCGTGTCCCGCATCATCGTCAGCCCGGCCCACGCCAAGCGCTTCCTCGAGGCCCTGCAGGCGAACGTCAAGCGCTACGAGGACGCCTTCGGGACGATCGTTCCGGCGGACATGCCGCCCCCGGTCGATTTCATCCAGTGAGCCCGCGCCCGGCGGCCCGTCGCCTGCCGTCTTGACATCAGGGGCGTTTTTTTATATTAGTTGAGCAAGGTTGTTCGCAATCCTATCATTCGATCGGAGGTTAGTGACATGGCTTACGAATTCAAGAACTCGCGAGGGGTCGGCTACTTCCTGCACTCCAAGGAGGTCCTCCTGAAGGGCGGCCGGAAGCAGATGATCTACTTCTTCGCGCGCGACATCCGGCCCGGCGCCCTGGATGCGGTCCCCGCGGGCTACATCGTCCAGGAGACGACCAAGACCGGGATGCCGATCCTCAAGAAGAAGTAGCGGCCCCCTGCGGACAAGCGTCGCCGGGGACAGCGGTCCCCGGCCCGGACGGGGAACCACCTTCGCGGCCTTCCCTGAAGGCGGTTCCCCCTTCTTTTATCCGGCGTCTCTTTGACGGCCTCTTTTCATCTGAAGTATACTGAGGCCATGACACCCCACGCCCGCAAGATCCTGAGCGGCTTCCTGGGCCTGGCGCTGGCCCTCTCGGCCTGCGCCCGGAAATCCGGCGACACCCCCGGCGCGGAAGAGGCCCGGGTCCTCCGGATCGCCGTCATCCCCAAGGGCACGACCCACGAGTTCTGGAAGAGCATCCACGCCGGCGCCGCCCGGGCGGCCCGCGAGCTCGGCGTCGAGATCACCTGGAAGGGGCCGCAGAAGGAGGACGACCGGGCCCAGCAGATCACCGTGGTCGAGGACTTCGTCAGCCGCGGCGTCGACGGCATCGTCCTGGCCCCCCTCGACGACCGCGCCCTCATGAGGCCGGTGCGGGACGCCGTGCGGGAGGGGATCCCGGTCGTCATCATCGACTCCTCCCTGCAGGGCGGCGAGCACACGAGCTACGTCGCCACGGACAACGTCCTTGGCGGCGTCCTGGCCGCGCGCCGGCTCGGCGGCCTCCTCGGCGGCCGCGGCCGGATCTTCCTCATCCGCTACCAGGAGGGTTCGGCCAGCACGATGCAGAGGGAGGCCGGGTTCCTCGAGACGGTCACGAAGGAGTTCCCGGGCCTCGTCCTCCTCGTCCAGGACCAGTACGCCGGGGCGACGACGGAGACCGCCTACCAGCTGGCCGAGAACCTGCTCAGCCGCTTCCCCGACGTCGAGGGCGTCTTCGCGCCCAACGAGTCGAGCACCTTCGGGACACTCCGGGCCCTCCAGGAGTCCCGGCTCGCGGGCCGGGTCGTCTTCGTCGGCTT
>CAZFBC010000082.1:0-10391 GCA_964517245.1 uncultured Eubacteriales bacterium
TGGATCTTGTCCTCGAGAAGGCCGACCCTCTCGAAGCGCTCGCGGATCGCCTTTTCGACGTCCGCGCGGCCGGCGGCCGCCTTCTTGTCGCGCCGGGCCCAGTAGCTCGACTCCCGGACGACGTCGGCGATGACGTGGAACCGGGTCGAGAGCTTCCTCCGCCGCCCGGCGATGCGCGTCGCGTACTCGATCAGGGCGGCGAGGCCGTCCCTGTCCAGGGGCAGGAGGCCGTCCTCGTCGCAGATCTTCCGGACGAAGCGGACGTAGTCGCCGACGGCCTTCTCGCCCTTGTCCATCTCCGCGTCGAACTCGGCCTTGATCTTGAAGATCTTCTTGAAGTCCTCGTCGGCGAAGTAGAGGTAGTTGTAGATCGAGGCGTCGCCGATCATGACGACCTTGACGTCCGACCGGATGGGCTCCGGCTTGAGCCGGGCGTTCGAGAACAGGTACATCTGGAGGTAGTTCTGGATCTCGAAGACCTGGTTGCGCAGGGTCCTCTTGAGGGTCGCCCAGACGCCCGGCTCGACCAGGGCGTCGAGGGAGTTGAGGACGAGGTAGCCGCCGCTGGCCTTGAGGAACGAGCCGGCCTTGATCATGGTGAAGTCCGTCTGGCCCATGCCGGCCCGGGAGTAGGAGGTCTCGACGGACCCGAACAGGTTGACGTAGTTCGGGTTGGTCTCCATGACCACGGGCGCCCCGCGCTGGTCCGAGTTGTCGACCAGGAGGTTGACCCGGTACTCCTGGAAGTCCTCGACCGGCTCCTTCTCCTCCTTCTTCTGGGCCTTGAAGGCGTCGATCGTCTTGACCAGGGCCTTCTCGACGTCGTCGAGGTAGGCGCCGATCTTGGGGAAGGCGAAGCGGGTCCGGACCTCGTCGATGGCGTCCGTGATGACGGGCGCGATCGACTCCTCGTCCCAGTCCTGGAGGAGCGACCGCGTCTGCTCGTCGATCTCCTTGAGCCTCTCGAAGACGTCCTCGAGCTTGGCCGTCAGCTCCTCGTACTTGGCCCGGAGCGCGTCGAACGTCTCCTTGGGGAGCTTCTTCTCCTTGACCAGGCCGTCGAGCTTGGGGAAGGGGACGGGCTGGCCGTCGAGGACGGGGATGAGGTCGGGCCGGCTGAACATGCCCATCTGGACCTGGATGACGGAGAAACCCTGCTCGGACACCTCCTCCTCGAACTTCTGGAGGATCTCCCGCTGCTTTTTCTGCTGGGTCTCGACGATGGCGTCCCGCTTCTCCGTGTAATAGGGGCTCTTGAGGAGGTGGGGGATGTTGGCCCTCAGCATGTCGATCATCCTGGCCATGGCCTCGCCGAACTCCCGGCCCTGGCCCGCCGGCAGCGTGATCAGGACGGGCTCGTCGGGGTATTTGAAATTGTTGACGTACAGGATGTCGTCGGGCGTCCTGTCGGCCTTCTCCAGCCGCTCGAGCAGCTGTTTCACGGTCGTCGTCCGGCCCGTGCCGACCATGCCGGTGATGAAGACGTTGTAGCCGAGGCTCTTGATGTCGAGCCCCGTCTGGATGGCCCGTAGGGCCCGCTCCTGGCCGATGATCTCCTCGCAGGGCCTGGCCTCGTCGCTCGACGCGACGGGGATGAGGTCGGGAGGGCAGGCCCAGCGCAGGTCCTCGGCGGTGAGCTCGGGGAATCCGGTCTTGGTTCTCATGGGCGCGTCTCCTGGCCTCATAACTACCATATTCGAAGGGCCCGCTCAAGGCGGCGGTTCTTGGTGATTTGCGCCCCGACATCTGTTAGAATAGGGCCCCATGGACATACGGCCCGTTCGGACCCGGCGCGACATGCGCCTGTTCCTCCGCCTCCCCTGGAAGGTCTACCGGGGCGACCCTCACTGGGTGCCGCCCCTGCACGCCGCCGTGAAGGACAAGCTCGACGCCCGGCGGCACCCGTTCTTCCGGCACGGGGAGGCCGCCGCGTTCCTGGCCCTGCGGGAGGGGGAGCCCGTCGGCCGCATCGTGGCCATCGTCGACAGGAACCACAACAAGGCCCACGGGGACCGGACCGGGTTCTTCGGGCTGTTCGAATGCCTCGACGACGCCGGGGCGGCCCGGGCCCTGGTGGACGCCGCCGCCGCCTGGTGCCGGGAGCGGGGCATGGACACGCTCCGGGGCCCCATGAACCTGTCCATGAACGACGAGTGCGCCTTCCTCCTCGAGGGCTTCGACGCGCCTCCGGCCGTCATGATGCCCTACAACCCGCGCTACTACCTCGGCCTGATGGAGGCCTGCGGCATGGCCAAGGCCAAGGACCTCTACGCTTTCCGCCTGGAGAGCGACCGGGCCGGCCGGGCCAGGGTCGAGGCCGCCCTGGCCCGCATCCCGAAGGGCGAGGACTTCACCTTCCGCCCGGTCTCCAAGGCCCGGCTCGTCGACGACGCCCTCAAGGTCGCCGCGATCTACAACGGCGGCTGGAGCAGGAACTGGGGCTTCGTGCCCTGGACCGAGGCCGAGATCCAGCACATGGCCCGCGACATGGCCCGGTTCGCCGACCTCGACCTGGTCCTCCTCGCCGAGCACAAGGGCCGGGCCGTGGGCTTCGCCTTCGGACTGCCCAATCTCAACGAGGTGCTCATCCGGCTGAACGGCCGGATGTTCCCCTTCGGCATGTTCAAATACCTGGCCCTGAGGAAGAGCGTCCGGGGGGTCCGGGCCCTGGTCTTCGGCGTCCTGCCGGAGTACATGCACACGGGGCTGGCCTACATCCTCTACGACCGCTTCGCCAAGGCCATCCTGGCCAAGGGCTACACCTGGTGCGAGCTGTCCTGGCAACTGGAGGACAACGAGGCCGTCAACAAGTTCGCGGCGTCCCTCGGGGCCGCCCTGTACAAGAAATACCGGATCTACGAGAAGACCATCTCCGACAAGGGGGCGTGACATCCATGAAGATCCATCAAGGCAAGCTCCAGGCCAAGGGATTCCGGATCGGGATCGTGGTCAGCCGCTTCAACAGCTTCATCTCCGACCGGCTCCTCGAGGGGGCCCTGGAGGCCCTCCAGAAGATGGGCGCCCAGGAGGCCGACCTCGCCGTCTACAAGGTGCCGGGCTCGTTCGAGGTCCCGCTCCTGGCCAAGAAGATCGCCAAGGCCAAGGCGGCCGACGGCATCCTCTGCATCGGCGCCCTCATCCGCGGCGACACGCCGCACTTCGACTACCTCAGCGCCGAGGTGACCAAGGGCCTGGCCCAGATCGCCATGGACGACGGCGTGCCCGTCTCCTTCGGCATCCTGACCGTCGACACGGTGGAGCAGGGCATCGAGCGGGCCGGGACCAAGGCCGGGAACAAGGGCTACGACGCCGCCTTCTCGCTCGTCGAGACGCTCAACGTGATCAAGGAGGCCGGGCTCCGCTGAGCGGGCGACCGGTCCGTGCCATGGGAGAACGCCGCAGGGCGCGGGAGGGCGCCCTCCAGATCCTGTTCCAATTGGAGTTCAACGACGGGGACCCCAGGTCCGTCGTCAGGGTCTACTGGCAGGGCCGGAAGGTGTCGGCTCAGGTCCGGGAGTACGGCACCTGGATCGTCGAGAGCATCCTCGGCCACGGCGCGGAGATCGACGGGGCCATCCAGGCGGCCTCGAAGAACTGGCGCCTGGCCCGGATGGCCGTCGTCGACAGGAACATCCTGAGGATCGCCGTCTGCGAGCTCCTCTACGAGCCGACCCTCGCCCCGGCCATCGTCATGGACGAGGCGATCGAGATCGCCAAGCGCTACAGCGGCGAGGAGTCGGCCGTGTTCGTCAACGGCGTCCTCGACGCCGCGGGCCGGCTGCTCAAGGGCCGCAAGGACCCGGCCGGAGGGACGGGCCAAGAAGGTGATCATGAGCAAGAGAGAGACTAGCCCCGAGCTCGACCAGGACGTCGCGCGCCGCGAGAAGCTCCGGAAGCTCCGCGAGGCCGGGGTCCCGCTGTTCCCGCACACGGCCGCCCGGACGCACGGGGTCGCGGAGGTCGTCGACGCTTACGCCGGGCTGGACGCGCCGGGGCTCGAGGAGAAGAAGGTCGCCGTCGTCGTCCCCGGCCGGATCATGTCCGTCCGCAAGATGGGCCGGGCGACCTTCTTCCACATCTCCGACGGGCGGCGGAGGCTGCAGGCCTACATCCGGGAGGACAAGGTCGGGGCCGGGGCCTACGAGCGGTTCAGCCTCCTGGACATCGGCGACGTCGTCTCCGTCGGCGGGACCCTCTTCAAGACCCGGACGGGCGAGCTGACCGTCCTCTGCGACGCCGTCACCTTCCTGGCCAAGTGCCTCCACCCGCTGCCCGAGAAGTGGCACGGCCTGCAGGACGTCGAGATCCGCTTCCGCCAGCGCTACCTCGACCTGATCATGAACCCCGAGGTCGGGGAGGTCTTCCGCCTGCGCAGCGCCGTCGTCGCCCATATCCGCCGCTTCTTCGACGCCCGCGGCTACATCGAGGTCGAGACGCCGATGATGCACGCGGTGCCGGGCGGCGCCCTGGCCCGGCCGTTCAAGACCCATCACAACGCCCTCGACCTCGACCTCTACCTGCGCATCGCTCCCGAGCTCTTCCTGAAGCGCCTGACGGTCGGCGGCCTGGACAAGGTCTACGAGATCAACCGCAGCTTCCGCAACGAGGGCATCGACGCCCAGCACAATCCCGAGTTCACCATGCTCGAGTTCTACGAGGCCTACAAGGACTTCTATGACATGATGGACCTGACCGAGGAGCTGCTCAACGGGCTGGCCGTGGCCATCCTGGGCACGGAGGAGGTCCCTTTCGGCGAGCACGCGCTCTCCTTCAAGCGCCCCTTCCGGAGGCTCAAGTTCATCGACGCCTGCGCCGAGTACGGCGGCCTGGCCCCGGAGCGCTTGGCCGACCGCGACGGGCTCGTCGCTTTCGCCGCCGGCCTGGCCCCGGACAAGAAGCCCCGCACCTACGGCAAGGCCCTGGACGTCGTCTTCGACCGCTTCGTCAAGGACCGCATCGTCCAGCCCACGTTCATCACCCACCCGCCCCGGGAGATCTCGCCCCTGGCCAAGACCTCGCGCGACAACCCCGAGGAGGCCGAGCGGTTCGAGCTCCTCGTCGCCGGCATGGAGCTGGCCAACGCCTTCTCGGAGCTGACCGACCCGGCCGAGCAGCGGGCCCGCTTCGAGGAGCAAGCCGAGGAGAAGAGACGGGGCGACGACGAGTCCCACCCCGTGGACATGGACTACGTCGAGGCCCTCGAATACGGCCTGCCGCCGACGGGAGGCGAGGGCATCGGCATCGACCGGCTGACGATGATCCTGGCCAACCGGCGGTCGATCCGGGACGTCGTCCTCTTCCCCCTGCTGAGGCCGAAATAACCCCATGAGCTTCGAGCTGTTCGTCGCCCGGCGCTACCTCACCGCGAGGAGGAAGCAGGCCTTCATCTCCGTCATCACCTCGATCTCCGTCGTCGGCATCGCCATCGGCGTCGCCGCCCTGGTCATCGCCATCGCCCTGATCACCGGCTTCCAGGGCGATGTCCAGGACAAGATCCTGGGCGCGACGTCGCACGTCATGGTCTCCGACCTCGGCGGCCAGGGCCTCGAAGGCTACGAGGAGATGGCCGGGACGATCCGGGCCATCCCGGGCGTCGAGTCCGCGACCCCCGTCGTCTACAGCACGGTGCTCGTCACCGGGCTCGGCGAGAGCTCGGGGGCGCTCGTCAAGGGCCTCGACTTCGAGCGGGAGCGGCCGGGCTCGCCCTGGCTGCAGAGGCTCGAGGCCGGGGCCGTCCCCGCGGAGGGCGGCGGCCGCGACGGCCTCCTCCTCGGCCGCGAGCTGGCCCTGCGGATCGGGGCCCATCCGGGCGACGTCGTCGACGTCGTGACCGCCTCGTCGACCCTGTCGCCGCTGGGGCCCCTGCCGAAGCGGAAGAGGTTCCAGGTCACGGGCGTCTTCAACACCGGGCTCTACGAGTTCGACAGCGCGACGGCCCTCGTCCCGATCGGCGTCGCCCAGAGGCTCTTCGGCCTCGAGGGCCGGGCCAGCTACATCCAGGTCAAGCTCGCGGACATCTTCGCCGCGCCCGCCGTCAGCGAGAGGATCAAGGAGGTCCTGCCGCCGGTCGTCTACACGACGACCTGGATGGAGCTCAACCGGTCGCTCTTCTCCGCCCTGAAGCTCGAGAAGACCATCATGTTCCTGACCATCGCCCTGATCGTCGTCGTGGCCGCCCTGAACATCATCGCGACGCTCATCCTCATGGTTATGGAGAAGACCCGCGACATCGGCATCCTCATGGCCATGGGCGCGACGCCCCGGATGATCAATCGCATCTTCTTCCTCCAGGGGGCGCTCATCGGCGTCGTCGGGACGGCCCTCGGCGTCCTCCTCGGGCTCGGCTGGTGCGCCCTGGCCAACGCGTTCGAGCTCATCCGCATCCCCGTCGACATCTACCAGATCTCGTACGTCCCGTTCAGGATGAGGCCCCTCGACCTCGCCGTCATCGTCGGCGTCTCGCTCCTCATCAGCTTCGTCTCGACCCTGTTCCCGGCCCGCCGGGCGGCCAAGGTCGATCCCGTGGTGGCGCTGAAATATGAGTGACCGCGTCCTCGTCGCCGAGAGCCTGGGGAAGACCTACCCTCTCCCGAAGGGCGACCTCTGCGTCTTCGAGGGTCTCGACTTCGAGCTCGGGCGGGGGGAGCTCGCGGCGGTCATGGGGGTCTCGGGGGCGGGCAAGACGACGCTCCTCAACCTGCTCGGCGGGCTCGACCGGCCCACGGAAGGGCGCGTCCTGCTCGATGGCCGGGACCTTTTCGATGGCTCCGACCGGGAGGTTGCCGACGCGCGCAACCGCAAGATCGGCTTCGTCTTCCAGGTCTTCCACCTCCTGCCCGAGTTCACCGCCCTGGAGAACGTCGGCTTCCCCCTGATGATCGGCGGCGTGCCGAGGAAAGAGGCCTTCCGCAGGGCCCTGGCGATGCTCCGCGAGGTCGGCCTCGAGGACAAGGCCCCGTCGCGGCCGGGCCAGCTCTCGGGCGGGGAGCAGCAGAGGGTGGCCATCGCCCGGGCCCTCGTCTCCGGGCCGAGCCTGCTCCTGGCCGACGAGCCGACCGGCAACCTGGATTGGCGGACGGGCGAGATGGTCCTCCGCCTGATCCTCGACCTTCACGAGCGCAAGGGCCTGTCCTCCATTTTGGTCACCCACAACGAGAAGATCGCCCGGTACTGCCACAAGGTCTACCTGATGGAGGCCGGGACGATGAAACTTACGGCCGGTTTCCCGAGTTGAACCGGGTGTGAAGCCCTCCTCCGCCGCTTTGACCGTTCCGGGCCGATATGGTATATGATAGAAGGATGTCCGCCATGAAAAAGACCGTCCTCCTGCTCGCGCTCCTGCTTCTGCCCGGGGTCCTGGCCGCCCAGCAGATCCTGGAGAAGGTGGAGATCGTCGGCAACGACCGGGTGACGGTCGAGACGATCCTCTATTACCTGACCGTGCGGGAAGGGGACACCTACAACGCCGGCCAGTTCCGCCGGGACTTCGGCGTCCTCTGGTCGACGGGGTTCTTCTCGAACATCAAGTTCGAGGAGCTGGCCGGCACGCGGGGCGTGATCGTCCGGATCACCGTCGAGGAGAACCCGGTCGTCCGGGCCGTCACCTACAAGACGGGCAAGAAGGTCAAGGAAAAGGACATCGTCGACAAGCTGAAGGAGAAGGACCAGTCCATCCTGGCCTATTCCTATTACAGTCCCTACCGGATCCAGCGCATCCGCGACACCATCACCGACCTCCTCTACGAAAAGGGCCTCCTGGCCTCGAAGGTCGAAACGGAGATCGTCAGGCACGGGAAGAACGAGGTGGACGTCCTGATCGAGATCGACGAGGGCCCCAAGGTCCGGGTCGGGGAGCTCGTCTTCGAGGGCGCGACCAAGCTGCCGCCGAGCGTGCTCGAGTGGTCGATGAAGGCCAACCGGCCGCACAGCCTCTTCAACTGGATCATCGGCAAGGACGTCTACAAGCAGAACAAGATCGCCGAGGACGTCGACCTCATCAAGCAGAAATTCCGGGAACACGGCTACATGGAGGCCTCGGTCGGCCAGCCCCGCGTCGAGGAGGTCACCCGGCGCTCGGTCCTGTTCAAGACGCAGAAGATGATGCGGATCGTCATCCCCGTGAATCCCGGCTATCTCTACCGCACGGGGGACGTCAAGGTCGAGGGCAGCAAGGCCCTGAACGTCAAGAACCTCCTGACCCTGGTCAAGCTCGAGACCGGGGAGGTCTACAGCTCCAAGCTGAGGGAGAAGAGCGTCGAGGCCATTTCCGAGATCTTCCGCGACATCGGCCACGTCTACGTCCAGGTCATCCCCGTCGAGAACCTCGACCCCAAGTCGAAGGTCGTCAACGTCACCTTCAACGTCCAGGAGGGGGAGATCGCCTACCTCGGCCGGCTCGAGTTCCGAGGCAACAACTACACCAAGGACAAGGTCATCCGCCGAGAGGTGATGATGCGCGAGGGCGACCGCTTCGGCATGGCCCTGTTCAAGAACAGCATCCTCAGGATCAAGCAGCTCGGCCTGGTCGATCTCGAGAAGGACCCGGAGATCAATCCGGACCCGGCCGACCCCACCAAGATCAACGTCCTCGTCAACGTCAAGGAGCTCCAGAGGAACAACATCCAGCTCTCGGCCGGCTACAGCGGATACGAGGGGGTCTTCGCGGCCTTCAGCTACTCCACGGTCAACTTCCTGGGCGCGGGCGAGACCCTCGAGCTCAGCGTGCAGCAGGGCAAGCTGGTCAAGAACTACTCCTTCGGCTTCTCCGAGCCGTACCTCTTCGACAAGCCCATCACGGCGGGCTTCACCATCTACAAGAAGGACGTCGACTACACGACCTACATGCTCTACAAGCAGAAGATGCAGGGCATCAACCTGACCCTGGGGACGCGGCTCTTCGGCTACTGGCGGACCAACGCCGTCTACTCGCTCCAGAGGATCGAGATGGAATATCCCGAGGGATCGTCCTACGCGACGTTCTACGGGAGCTCCGGCAAGTACTACGAGAGCGCGATCACCCCGATGCTCTACAGGTCGACGATCGACAGCCCCCTGACGCCGACGCGCGGGACCCTGTATTCCCTGAGCATGAAATACGCCGGCCGGTTCCTCGGCGGCGAGGTCGATCTCATCAAGCCCCATGTCGAGTTCACCCGCTACCAGCCGCTCTTCGGGAAGGGGGCCAAGTCCCACGTCTTCGGCATCCACGCCAGCTACCAGTTCATCACGGCGGTGGGCGGCGACTCCCGGGTCCCCTACTGGGAGAAGACCTTCCTCGGCGGGGAGCAGTCCATCCGCGGCTATGAAGTGTATTCGATCGGCCCCCGGGACGAGAGAGGCTACAACATGGGCGGCGAGAAGGCCGCGGTCTTCAACGCCGAGTACATCATCCCCGTCGGGGGCCCGCTCTACTTCATCTTCTTCTACGACATGGGCAACTGCGTCGCCCGCGGCGAGCCGATCGACTTCGGGGACATGTACTCGTCGACCGGGGTCGAGGCCCGGCTGTTCATCCCGGCCCTGCGGGTGCCGTTCCGCCTGATTTTCGCCTACAACAACAAGAAGATCTACTCGTCCGATTCCGACTTCAATTTCCGTTTCGCCGTCGGGACGACGTTCTAGGGAGGCTCCCAACATGAGACACGACATCCGATTCCTCGCGTTCCTGGCCCTCGCCGCCGCCGGCCTCGCCGGCGCCGCCGCCCAGGACAAAGGCCGGCTGGGGATGATCAATTCCCAGGAGATCCTCGAGAGATCCGTCGAGGGCAAGCGGGCCCTGACCCAGTTCCAGGCCGCCGACAAGAAGTACGCCGACGGGATCACGCGCCTGGACGATCAGATCAAGCAGCTCCAGAACCGCCTGAGCGCCCAGCGCCTGACGCTGACCGTCGAGACGGCGGCCGGGATCCAGGCCGACATCCAGAAAAAGCAGACCGAGCGCCAGCGCGCGGTCGAGGACGCGACCCGGGTCATGCAGGAGCTCCAGGCGACGACCTTCGACCGGATCCAGCGGGAGCTCATGCCCATCATCGAGCAGGTCCGCAAGGACAAGGGCCTCGACCTGATCTTCGACATGGCCAAGCCCGGGACCGTGTTTTTCTCCCCGTCGATCGAGCTGACGGACGAGATCGTCCGCCGCTACGACGCCCTCAAGGCGGCGCCGCCGGCCAAGAAGTAGGGAGGGCTGTCATGATCACGGCCGAAAGGATCATGAAGTTCCTGCCCCACAGGTTCCCTTTCCTGCTCGTCGACCGGATCATCGACATGGTCCCCTCCAAGACCGTCGTCGCCCTGAAGAACGTGACTTGCAACGAGCAGTTCTTCCAGGGGCACTTCCCGGACTGGAAGATCATGCCCGGCGTCCTCATCGTCGAGGCCATGGCCCAGGCCGG
>CAZFBC010000083.1:0-3266 GCA_964517245.1 uncultured Eubacteriales bacterium
GGGGAAGGTCGCCGGGCTGTGCAGGGCGACCTCGAACGGCCGCTCGTAGACCCGGCCCATGGTTTGGGCGTCGAAGGCCCGGGCGCCTGTCGCGGCGTAGTCGGCCTTGAGGCGCCGGCCCACGGCGGCCGGGCCCTGGAAGTGGATGCGCCAGCCGCCGCGCGACCAGAGCAGGAACTTGACGACGCGCTCGACGATGAGGCAGGTCGCGTCGGGGCCGGCGTCGCGGGCGGGCGCGACCGCGTCGAAGACGGAGACGAGGCCGTCCTCGCGCTCGAGAGCGATCCGGAGCGGTTCCTCGCCGGACGCGCGGGCCCGCTCGAGAAAGTCGCGCCAGGCGGGGAAGACGGGCCTGAAGCCCGGGTCGCCCTTCATTTCGCCTTGAGCTCCACTTTCACCGGCACGAGGAGCCGGGCGGCCGTCTCGCCGACCCGGCGGACCCAGTTCTTGTCGACCGGGACGCCCGGCGCGCCGGCGCCGCGCTCCCAGGCCCCGACGACCCAGTGCGTGAGCGGGAGGCCGGCGCGGCCCCGGAGCCGGACGGCGAGGTCGGCGGCCGTCCGGTCCGTCCCGGCCAGGGCGCCGGGCGGGAAGACCGCGGCCAGGCCGATCCCGCCGGCCTTGTCCGCGCCCTTGCCCCAGGCGGCCGCCCAACCCGCGGCCTCGTCGACCGTCCAGGCGCCGCCGCCGGGATTCGCAAGCCCCGGGCCGTAGACGACCGGGCCGGACGATCTCGAGGCCAGGACGACGTCCTGGCGGCAGTAGGAGTTGTCGGCGAAGGCCGAGAAGCGGACCGTCAGGGCGACCTCGCCCGCGGCCGTGGCCACGGGCGGGTATTCGGCCTGGACCAGGGCCCGGACCGGGCCGGGCGCCAGGACCGTCACCTTGGCCTCGGGAGCGGCGGGGCCGAAGAGGGGGATGCGCCTGTCGCCGTCCCAGAGGCTCAGCCCGCCGAGGCCGGCGGTGTCGCCGGGGTCGAGGACGGCCATGCCCCACTCCGGAGCCTTCCCGGGCCGTCCGGGCATGTTCTTCAGGACCAGCTCCGGCCGGAGCTTGCCGTAGAGCGCGACGGCGCCGCGGACGAAGGCGAAAGCGGCCAGGTTCGACTCCCAGCCGGCCTCGGGGCCGCCCCGTTCCCAGGAGGCGCGGGCGAAGGCCTTCTGGGAGGGCATGAGCTGGAAGCTGCGGCCGGGCGTGTAGTAGCACAGGAGCCGGGTCGTCGACGACGGCGGCAGGGTCCGGACGAGGACGATCTCGTCGTGGTGGCGGTCCCGGTCGAGGTCGTCGGCCTGGGAGACGACGAGGGCGTACTCGCCGGCCCTGTTGTCGAAGAGGGCGTACATGTAGGTGTTGAAATCGGGCGCCACGGTGGCCCGGATGCCGGCGACGTCGATGACGACGGCGTGGCTCTCGAGGTGGAGCGGGGAGGGGTTGACGATCTCGACGGCGAAGCTCTTGGTGAAGCCGAGGACCTCGGGGCCCCGGGCCTGGGATACGGTCTGGCCGGCCGCGGGGGTGGCCGCGGCGAGGAAGGCCGCGGCGAGGAGGATCGCGGGTCCGGCGGCGGGCCGTCTCCGCAGGGGTCTGTCCTGGCGCATCGGCGAGGTCTCCTTTCGGCGGGTGTGTGCGGCGCCTATTTTACTCCAAATCGGCGGAAAAGGGGCGTCCTAGGTGATGAGGTGCGACTTGAAGCCCTTGCCCAGGACGTCGTAGGTGTCGCTGATGACGACGAAGGCCTCGGGATCGGCCTTCTTGATGAACGCGCGGAGGTCGGACAGCTGCTTGCGGTGGATGACGGTCAGGATGATCTCGCCCTCGCGGTTGAGGTAGAGGGACCGGGAGCGCAGGGCCGTGCCGCTGCGGTCGAGGCCGTGCAGGATGTAGTCGGCGATCTCCTCGGTCCGGGACGAGGTGACGATGACGAGCTTGGAGTAGCTCCAGCCCTCGAGGATCATGTCGATGACCTTGGTCGAGAGGAAGAGCACGAGGTAGCCGTAGAGCGGGGCTTCGAGGCTGTGGAGGGCGAAGCCCGCGGCCGAGATGACGACGAAGTCGGTGACCATGATGCCGTAGCCGAGCGTCATGCCCGTGTACTTGCTGAGGATCATGCCGATGATGTCCGAGCCGCCGGTCGAGGCCCGGCCGCGGAAGACGATGCCCAGCCCGACGCCGAGCATGACGCCGCCGTAGATCGAGGCCAGGACGGGGTTGTCCGTTCCCGAGGGGACCTTGAGGACCTCGTGGAAGAGGTCGATGAAGACCGAGGAGACGACCAGGCCGGCCAGGCTGTTGGCGACGTACTTCTTGCCCATGGTCTTGAGGCCGAGCAGGAAGATGGGCACGTTGAGGACGAGGATGACCGCGCCGACGGGCAGGGCGGAGAAGTAGTTGACGATGATGGCGATGCCCGACACGCCGCCGGGGACGAAGTGGTGGGGGATGAGGAAGACGGCGTAGGCCAGGCCGGTGATGGCGCAGCCGAGGAGGATGAGGAGGGCGTTCTTGGTCTTTTCCATGGGTGGTCTCCGGGGGGTCGCGGGCGATCTTTCGCGCGTATTTTACTCCGTTGCCCGTCGAATTCAAGCTGTGATATGTTTACGTCCGGGGAGGACGGGCATGGCCAACATCGCGACGTTCGGCGAGATCATGCTGCGGCTCTCGCCGCCGGGGAAAGAGCTGCTGTTCCAGTCGCCCGAGCTGCGGGCGACGTTCGGCGGGGCGGAGGCCAACGTGGCCGTGTCGCTGGCGGCCTGGGGGCACCGCGCGCGCTGGATCTCGGTCGTGCCGCGCAACAGGATCGGCGACGCGGCCCTCGGCGAGCTCCGGCGCCACGGCGTCGACGTCGGGGCGGCCGTGCGCGGCGGTCGGCGGCTGGGGATCTACTTCGCCGAGACCGGCGCCAACGAGCGGCCCTCCCGGATCCTCTACGACCGGGAGGGCTCGGGCATCGCCGAGGCCGGGCCGGGCGCCGTCGACTGGGCCAAGGCCCTCGACGGGATGGACCGCCTCCACGTCAGCGGCATCACGCCGGCCCTGAGCGCGTCGGCCGCGGCCCTCACGCTCGAGGCGGTCGAGGCGGCGCGGGCGAGGAAGATGGCCGTGTCGGTCGACCTCAACTACCGGGCCAAGCTCTGGAGGTACGGCCGCGAGGCGCCCGAGGTGATGCGCGACATCGCGGCCCGGGCCGACCTCCTGGTCGGGAACGAGGAGGACTATCAGAGGGCGTTGGGCATCGGGACGGGCGCCGCGGCGGGCGGCGGGACGGG
>CAZFBC010000083.1:3366-8197 GCA_964517245.1 uncultured Eubacteriales bacterium
GCGGCGGACGCGACCGTGGCGGGGCGCCTCGACCGCGCGCTCTACGAGTCGCTGACGGCCGAGGCCCTGGCCGCCTTCCCGGGCGTGGGACGGGCGGCCGTGACCTTGCGCGAGAGCCTGAGCGCCGACTGGAACCGCTGGTCGGCGGTGATGAGGGTGAGGGGCGGGGGCGGCGCTGGAGGCGGCGAGTTCCTGGCCGGCCCGACCTACGAGATCCGCGCGGTCGTCGACCGCATCGGCACGGGCGACGCCTTCGCCGCCGGCCTCATCCACGGGCTGGAGACGTTCGAGGGGCCGGGCGCCGGCGCGGAGGCGCTCGCGTTCGCGGTGGCCGCGGGCGCGCTCAAGCATTCGATACCGGGCGATCTCAACCTGGCCTCGGAGAAGGACATCCTGGCCGTCGCGCGGGGCGACCGGGCGGGCCGGGTCAGGAGATGAGGCGGAGGAGGACGGGGGCATGACGAGAGACGAGGTCCTCGAGGGGCTGCTGTGCGCGAAGGCCATCGCCGTCATCCGCGTCAAGGACGCGTCGCGGCTGGCCGAGGCGGCCGCGGCGCTCCGGCGGGGCGGCGTCACCGCGATCGAGGTCACCATGACCGTGCCGGGGGCCGTCGAGATCATCCGCGAGATGGCCCGGACGAAGACGCCGGGGACGCTGGTCGGGGCGGGCACCGTGCTCGACGCCGGGACGGCGACGGACGTCATCGCGGCCGGGGCCGACTTCGTCGTCTCGCCGGTCACGGACGCGGAGACCGTGCGCGCCTGCCGCGAGGCCGGCGTGCTGGTGGCGCCCGGCGCGTTCACGCCGACCGAGATCGTCGCGGCCTGGCGGGCCGGTGCGGACATCGTCAAGGTCTTCCCGGCGACGTCCCTAGGGCCGCAGTTCTTCCGCGACCTGAGGGGGCCGCTGCCGCACGTCCGGCTCATGCCGACGGGGGGCGTCACCGTCGAGAACGCGCGCGAGTACATCGCGGCGGGCGCGGCGGCGGTCGGCATCGGCGCGGCCCTCGTCGACGCGAGGGCGGTCGAGGCCGGGGACTGGGAAGAGATCGAGGCGCGGGCGCGTCGGCTCGTCGCGGCGCTGGCCGGCGGGACGCGATGACGGTGACGGTGCGCGACGAGGCGCGCTGACGCTCCATGAGCCCCGACGGCGGCCCCCGGACCCTTTGGAACAGGGATTTCCTGCTGGCCCTGGCCGGCTACTTTTTCCTGTTCATGGCCGTCTCGCTCTTCTTCCTTTTTCCGGTGGTGCTGGAGCAGTTCGGGCCGCGGCAGAGCCGGATCGGGCTGATCATGGGCGTCCACAGCGTCGTGGCCATCGCCGTCCGGCCGCTTTTCGGGAGCCGGATCGACGAGCGGGGCGGGCGGCGGATCGCGCTGCTCGGCGTGCTCATCCTGGTCGCGACCGTGCCCCTGTTCCACTTCGTCGACGACGCGGGCTGGCTGCCTCTCGCGTTGAGGGCGCTGACCGGGCTCGGCTGGGGCATCAGCATGACGGCGACGATCGCCATGTGCTCGGACCTGGCCCCGGTCGAGAGGCTGGCCCGGTCGATGGGCGTCATCGGCGTCGGCGGGCTGGTGGCCAACGCGCTCGGGCCGCTCGTCGCCGAGGAGATCCTGCGGGTCGCCGGGGCGGGACGGCTGTACGACGCGAGCCTGCTCTTCCTGTTCGCGGCGCTGGCCTGCATCGGGGCGGCGCGGGAGATCGCGAGGCCGGAGGAGGGCGGGGCGAGGAGCGGGGGCGGAGGCGGAGGCGGAGGTGGGGGAGCGGGGCGCGTGCTGAGGGCCGTGCCGTGGGCGCTGGCCGCCGTCGTCGCGGCGATGCCGGTCTGCCACGGGGCCGTGCGCGGCGCGATGATCTACTTCATCGCCGTGTTCGGCAACTCGGTCGGCGTCGGACGGGTGGCGCCGTTCTTCCTCGTGTTCTCGCTGGCCGCCATCCTGACGCGCTTCGGGCTGAGCGATCTGTCCGACCGGCACGGGAGGAAGGCGGTCATCCTGCCGGCGGCGCTCGTCATCGGCGGCAACCTGTTCCTGATCGCCCAGGTCCGGGGCCTGCCGATGCTCCTGGTCACGGGGTTCGTCGGCGGGCTCGGCCAGGGGCTGATCTTCCCGGCGCTCAGCACCTACATCATCGATTTCCTGGGCCGGCGGAACAAGGCGCTGGCCATCAGCCTGTACCTGTCGCTCTTCGACGTCGGGATGGGCATCGGGGCGCCGATCTTCGGCTGGGTCTCCGACGTCGCGGGATACCGGTGGATGTACCGGATCGCCGGGATCTTCCTGCTGGCCGCGACCGGGGTGTTCATGCTGAAGGCGCCGGCGACGGAGGGACGCGCGGAGTGAACGGAATGGGGAAAACCGGAAAAAGAAAGAGCGGGGTCAAACCTGCTGTTTATCACTTGCCGACAAAAATGTAGGCTGAAGGAGTTACCCATGTGTCATGACGACAGGAACGTCTACGATCTCGCGGTCTCGAGGCGGACCGTGCGGCGGTTCCGGCCGGAGCCGGTAGCGAGGGAGTTGCTGGAGCGGTTGGTCAACACGGCGCGGCTGGCGCCGTCGGCGGCCAACATGCAGCCGCTCGAGTTCGTCGTCGTCGACGAGGCGGGGCTCAAGGCGGAGGTGTTCGGGGCGCTGAAGTGGGCGGCCTACATCGCGCCGGCGGGCGACCCCGGGCCGGGGGAGGAGCCGGCGGCGTACGTCGTGACGCTCGTCAACACCAAGGTCCGAGAGAAGATGTTCGAGTACGACGTCGGCGCGGCGGTGGAGAACATGATCCTGGCGGCGCTTGGCGAGGGCGTCGCCGGCTGCTGGCTGCTGTCGATCGACCGGGAGAAGCTGAGGGTAGCGCTCGGCGGCGTGCCCGAACACTACCGCATCGACTGTGTCCTGGCGCTGGGTTACCCTGCAGAGGAGCCCGTGGCCGAAGTTATGGGGGATTCCTGCCGCTATTGGAAGGACGAGACGGGGCGTTTGCACGTGCCCAAGCGCCCGCTCGCTGCTCATTTTAACGGTTGGGGTCGGACCTCAGCAACATTAAGTAAATCAACAACATAAGCAGGTCCCTGTTCGTTTTTACAGTTTGAGCCTGGGTCAATTTTACGATTTTTATAGTCAAAAATCGCAAAATTGGCTCAACTATGTAACAACAGATAGGGCTTAGCTCTAAGTTCTTTGCCAGTTAGTCAGCTAGAATTAATTATCACGATTTTGGGGTCAAAATGCGCGTGCCCAAACTGATACACAGCATAGAAAACAAGCTTAAGTAACAGCAGTTATTCGAGTTGCTGAGGTCCGACCCCAAGCAAATCCCAGGCAATTACGCAGTAGCCTTGACCCGGTCCTCTTGGGACATGGCGGCCAGCCGTTTGACCTCATTCGTGCTGAGGTCGAGGCCCGCGGCGACGCGCTCGCCATACTCGGCGTCGGCCTTGTAGAAGAGCGCCGTCTGCCGCAGCTGGAGACGCCTCTGTGCGCCCTTGAGATGGCCGACGATGTTGGCGACGAGGTGCTCGCGGTCCGTGTCGGTCATGACCTTGCGGTAGAGCGCACCCGCCTGCACGAAATCGACGTCGCCGAGGATGTAGGCGTGCCGAGCCGCTTCTCCCGCCACGTCGATGGCCGGCAGGACGATGCCGGTGTCGGGGGCCGGCCCGCCGAAGCTGTTCGGCCAGTAGTTGGGCCCGCCGCCGCCGTTGCCGTCGGAGCGCATCGCCCCGTCGCGCTGGTAGCTCGCCATCGGGGCCGCCTTGGGGGCGTTGATCGGCAGCAGGTGGTAGTTGGCGCCGAGCCGGTGCCGGTGGGTGTCGTGGTAGCTGAACAGGCGCCCCTGGAGCATCTTGTCGGGTGACGGGCCGATCCCCGGGACGAAGTTCCCGGGCGAGAAGGCGGCCTGCTCGACCTCGGCGAAGTAGTTCGCGGGGTTGCGCTCGAGGACCATCCGGCCGATCTCGACCGGCGGGAAGTCGGCGTGCGGCCAGACCTTGGTGATGTCGAACGGATCGAACCTGTAGGTCCTGGCCTGGTCGGGGGTCATGATCTGGACCTCGACGCGCCAGGCGGGGAACCTGCCGGCGGCTATGGCCTCGCTGAGGTCGCGCGTGGCGACGTCGGGATCGACGCCGCGCATGCGGTCGGCCTCGGGGCCGTCGAAGTTCTCGATCCCCTGCAGCGTCTTGAAGTGGTACTTGATCCAGAAGTGCTCGCCACTGGCGTTGTACCACATGTAGGTGTGGCTGCTGTAGCCGTTCATGGTGCGGTAGGAGCGGGGCGTGCCGCGGTCGGAGAACAGGACCGTGACCTGGTGGATGGACTCGGGGGTCAGCGACAGGAAGTCCCAGAACATGTCCGGGTCCTTGAGGTTGGTCGCCGGGTTGCGCTTCTGGGTGTGGATGAAGTCGGGGAACTTGAGCGGGTCGCGGATGAAGAAGACCGGCGTGTTGTTGCCGACCATGTCGTAATTGCCCTCTTCGGTGTAGAACTTGACGGCGAAGCCGCGGGGGTCGCGCTCCGAGTCGGCCGAGCCTTTCTCGCCGCCGACCGTCGAGAACCGGACGAAGACGTCGGTCTTCTTGCCGACCTTGGACAGGAACTTGGCCCGCGTGTAAGGCGTGACGTCGCGCGTGACCTCGAAATGGCCGTGCGCGCCGGCGCCCTTGGCGTGGACGACGCGCTCCGGGATGCGCTCGCGGTCGAAGTGGGCGAGTTTCTCGATGAGGTGGATGTCCTGGACGAGGACGGGTCCCCCGGGGCCTGCGGTCATCGAGTTCAGGTCGTTCTCGACCGGCATCCCGAACCCGGTCGTCAGGGTGCTTTTTTTATCAGACAT
>CAZFBC010000083.1:8297-10317 GCA_964517245.1 uncultured Eubacteriales bacterium
GGTTCAACAGTTTGGGCGCGATCCATTTTTTCTATTTCTAGGCCCAAAAATCGCGAACTGTATGTGTCGGCATCCCTTACTCGAATTCACTCCAGACCCTGGATATTGAATTTATGTTTTTGGTGCCAAAAAACACAATATTAAACTGACGAGAGTGAACCGAGATCCGCCTAACTGCCAGTCGTTATTCGAGTTGCTGAGGTCCGACCCCAATTAGGGCCTCGATAGAGATTCTAATAGGATTTGCGTTACAAGGCCGTTTCGCCCTATAAACAGAGTTCGGGAGAGATGCCATGGATCGATTCAAGTGCGCCGGGATTATGCTCGGCCTCGCCCTGCCTTTGCTGCTGACCGTCGCGTGCGCGGACCGGCCGTCTCTGCCCGCTCCCCCCGCGGACGGACAGGCTCTCGGGCAGCCCGTCATCGGCGTCGAGGAGCTTACGCGCCTCGACCTCCTGCCCCGCCTCAGGCGCTCGATCAAAGTCGGCCTCGTCTCGAGCTACGACCGCAGCGGCGGCAACGACGACGGCTTCAGCGGCAAGTACTCGTTCGTCCGCAAGGAGCCGGGCCCCGCCGGCGGCCTCGTCCTGGCCGACCTCGAGGGGCCGGGCGCCGTCTACCGCATCCACACGCCGACGCCCACGAACGACGTCGTGGAGTTCTACTTCGACGGCGAGGCCGCGCCCCGGCTCAGTCTGAAGGTCATCGAGCTCTTCGACGGCACGCGCCCGCCGTTCATCGAGCCGGTCGTCGGGGCCGGCGTGGGCGGCTACACCTCCTACGTGCCGCTGACCTACAAGCGGTCCTGCAAGATCGTCCTCAAGGCCGAGACGTTCCAGTTCTACGACATCAACTACGCCGTGTTCCCGCCGGACGCCGCCGCGGATATAACGACCTACGAGGATCCGCCGACGCCGGAGTTCATGGCCAAGGTCGAGGGCGCGGCCGCGTTGTGGCGCCGCTCGGGCACGGACATCACGGACGCTCTCGCCCCGGCCGGCGCGCCCCTGTCGACGCAAGCGGTCCGGGCGACCCTCGAGCCCGGCGGCGGCGCCGTGACTCTTTACGAGACCCGCCGCCCCGGCCGGATCGTCGCGTTGCGGCTCGGCCCGGCCGCGGCGCTCGCCGGCCCGGGGCGCGACGTCGTCATCCGCATGTACTGGGACGGCGCGCCGGAGCCGGGCGTCGAATGCCCGGCGGGCGACCTCTTCGGCGCGAGCTTCGGCGACCCGGCGGTGCGGTCGCTCATGTTGGGCACGGCCGACGACGGCCGCAGCTACATCCACTTCCCGATGCCCTTCGAGCGCTCGGCGCGCATCGAGCTCGTATCCGAGGCGGCCGCGTCCGGCGCGGCGCCCGTCACCGTCGAGGGCGAGGTCGTCACGGCGCCGCTCGCCAAGGCCGCGGACGAAGGCCGCTTCTACGCCCGCTGGCGGCGCGAGAACCCGTGCACGACGGGGGAGCCCTACACGTTCCTGCGAACCTCCGGCCGCGGCCACGTCGTCGGGGTGATGCTCCAGGCCCAGGGCCTCGAGAGCGGGGGCACGATCTTCTTCGAGGGCGACGATCGCGCCGTCATCGACGGCGATCTGGCCGTCCCCGGGACCGGCAGCGAGGACTCGTTCAACGGCGGCTGGTACGATGTGCCGGGACGCTGGGAGCGGCGGACCTCGCTCCCGCTGAGCGGCTGCCTCGACTACAAGAAGCCGCTGGGGAGGACGGGCGGCTATCGTTTCATGCTGACCGACGCCTACGCCTACGCGAGGTCGATCGACCTCACCATCGAGCACGGTCCCGAAGGCAACGCGGTCGCGACCGATTACGCGAGCGTCGTGTTCTTCTATGCGTTGGAGCCGCCGTCGCCGGCCTCGCCCGGATGGGAGCGGCTGCCGCCCGTCGAGGCGCGCCGCGTCACCGCGCCCGGCCGGGTCGTCTTCGTGCCCGGGTGGAATGTCCCCATCCACACGGCCTCGCTGCGGAACGCCACGTGGTCCAAGGTCACGGCGACGGTGCGCGACGG
>CAZFBC010000084.1:0-10287 GCA_964517245.1 uncultured Eubacteriales bacterium
AGTGGCGCTACATCGAGGTGGGCCTCGAGAACGAGCGCTTCGCCGAGGTCCTGCCCGGCCGGGAGCCCGGCTGGGGCATCGCCGCCGGCGACGCCGTCATCGTCGAAGGCCACGTCACCCTGGCCCACGACACCAGGGTCAGCGTCGTCCGGTAGCCCCCGGCCCGGGGAGGAACCCATGAAGCTCGCCCGCCTCGCCGTCGACCGGCCGGTGACGGTCTACATGTTCTACCTGGCCGTCGTCCTTCTCGGCTTCGTCTCGCTCAGAGAGCTTTCGGTCGACCTCCTCCCCGACATCAGCTATCCGCGCCTGTCGGTCATCACCAACTACGCCGGAGTCGCGCCCGAGGAGATCGAGACGCTCATCACCGCGCCGCTCGAATCGGCCGTCAGCCGCATCCCGGGCCTCCGCCGCGTCAAGTCGATCTCGAAGGAGGGCGTCTCGCTCCTGACCCTCGAGTTCGACTGGGGCACGGACATGGACTTCACCATGCTCCACACCCGGGAGCAGCTCGACAACGCCAGGGACCGCTTCCCCGAGGACGCCGAGAGCCCGACCATCATCCCGCTCGACCCGCAGAGCCGGCCGATCATGACCCTGGCCCTGGCCGGCGACCGGTCGCTCCTCGAGCTCAAGGAGCTGGCCGAGGAGCTCATCAAGCCGCGCCTCGAGCAGATCGAGGGCGTCGGCTCGGCCGAGATCACCGGCGGCGTCGAGCGCCAGATCCAGGTCGAGGCCGACCCGCGGAAGCTGGCCCTCTACGGGCTGACGCTCGAGGACGTCGCCCGCCGCGTCGACGCCTTCAACCGCAACCTCCAGGGCGGGACCATCCGCAAGGGCACGTTCAAGTACGCCCTGCGCGTCGTCGGCGAGTTCGAGTCGCTCGAAGAGATCGGCGAGATCGGCCTCCTCGTCACCAAGGAAGGCGGGGTCGTCCGCCTCCGCGACGTGGCCACGGTCCGCGACGGGATCGAGGAGCGCCAGGGCATGACCCGCCTCGACGGCGCCGAGAGCGTCGGCCTCCTCGTCCGCAAGGAGTCCGGCGCCAACACGGTCAAGGTGACCAGGCTCGTCCGCGAGGTCATCGGCCAGATCCGGGTCGAGAACCCCGGCATCACGCTGAGCGTCGTCGACGAGCAGGCGAAGACGATCGAGGACGCCATCGGCGCCGTCTCCAACGAGCTCATCCAGGGCGCGATCCTGGCCTTCCTGACCCTGCTCGTCTTCCTCCAGGAGTGGAAGACGCCGCTCATCATCGGCACGGTCATCCCCATTTCCATCATCGGGACGTTCAGCCTGCTCTTCTTCGGCGACGTCACCCTCAACATCATGTCGCTCGGCGGCCTGGCCCTGGGGGTGGGCATGCTCGACGACTGCGCCGTCGTCGTCTCGGAGAACATCTTCCGCCACCGCACGCTCGGGAAAGGCCTCAAGGAAGCGGCCTACGTCGGGACGAGGGAGGTCGGCCCGGCCGTCGTCTCCACGGCCCTGACGACGATCGTCGTCTTCCTCCCGGTCATCTACGTCCACGGCGTCGCGGGCCAGCTCTTCAAGGACACGGCCCTGACCGTCACCTTCGCCCTTCTGGCCTCGCTCCTCGTCTCCCTGACCCTCATCGCCACTCTCCAGTCGCGCGAATTCGACTTCGGCGTCGGACAGGAGGAGCGCCGCCGCTGGACGTGGGGGCTCAAGAAGTTCCCGGTCGCGGAGCGGCCCCTCTACGCCGTCTTCAAGGCCGCCGGCTTCCTCCTGACCCTCCTGCTGAGCTTCATCGTCCAGCTCTTCGCCTTCGCCGCCCACATCCTCTCCCTGCCCTTCCGGCCCATCCTCAGAGCGGTCTTCACGGGGTTCAACAAGGTCTACGGCCGGTTCGTCGACGGATACAAGCGCTTCCTCACCTGGGGCCTCGACCACAAGGGCCGGATCATGGCCGGGACGCTGGTCTTCTTCGCGGTCACCTTCGCCCTCGGCGGCCTCGTCCGCCGCGAGCTCATGCCCCGGATGGAGACGACGACCTTCGAGCTCGACCTGAAGATGCCCGTCGACTTCTCCTTCGAGCAGACGACCGAGATGGCCGTCATGCTCGAGTCCCACGTCCGCGGCCTCGCCCCGGTCAAGACCGTCCTCTCCCAGGTCGGCATCGTCAGCGGCATGGAGAGCGCCGACCCCGACATCTCGGTCAATTCGACCCGCCTGTTCGTCGAGGTCCGGAAGCCCAAGCAGCTCGAGGAGGTCCTCGACGCGGCCCGCGAGCGCCTGGCCCGATTCCCGGACGTCGCCTACACCATCCTCCGCGAGCAGTCGACGGTCAGCCGGTTCCTGGCCCTGTCCACGGCCGAGATCGGGCTCCAGATCAAGGGCCGGGAGCTCGACCGCCTCAAGGACATCGCCGGCGACCTCGTCGCCCGCCTCGCCCGGATCCCCGGCGTCGCCGACGTCGCCACCAACATCGGCGAGGGCAAGCCGGAGTTCCTGGTGACCGTCGACAAGGAGGCGCTCAAGAGGTACCCCGGCCTCTCGCCCTCGACGATCGGCAGCTTCCTGGTCAGCGCCGTCCGCGGCCGGGTCGCGACCCAGTTCCGGGAGATGGAGAAGAAGGTCGACATCCTGGTCCGCCTCGAAGACGCCTCGCGCGAGAACATCGAGGCCCTTCTCGGCGAGACCCTGCCCTTCGAGGGCCGGGCCGTCCCCCTCCGCGACCTCGTTTCCTATGAGGTCGTCCGCGGCCCCCGCGAGATCCGCCGCGAGAACCAGGAGCGCGAGGTCCTGGTGACGGCCAACCTCAAAGGCCGGAAGATCAGCCAGGTCGCTCCGGCCATCGACAAGGCCATCGCCTCGCTTCGCCTCCCGGCCGACTATCGCGTCGTCTGGAGCGGCGAGCGCGAGGAGATGTCGCGGTCCTTCCGCTCGCTCGCCCTGGCCCTGATCCTCGCCGCGCTCCTGACCTACATGATCATGGCCGCCCAGTTCGAATCGCTCGTCCACCCCTTCATCGTCATGTTCACCCTGCCCATGGGCGCGTCCGGCGCGATCCTCGCCCTCCTCGTCACGGGCGGCACCTTCAACGTCATTTCGATCATCGGCCTGGTCGTCCTCATCGGCATCGTCGTCGACAACGCCACGGTCAAGATCGACTACACGAACCAGCTCCGCCGCGGCGGCCTGCCGCTCCGCGAGGCCGTCGAGCAGGGCAGCCACGTCCGGCTCAGGCCCATCCTGATGTCGACGGGCAGCACGCTCGTCGGCCTCGTGCCCATGGCCCTGGCCCTGGAGCGGGGCGCCGAGCTCATGCAGCCCCTGGCCGTCGTCGTCATCGGCGGCCTGCTCTTCTCGACCTTCCTGACCCTCGTCCTGATCCCGGTCGTCTACGAGTGGGTGGAGAGCCGGAAGGGATGAAGCTCTTCATCGACCGCCCCGTGGCCACGGCCATGGTCTTCCTGGCCCTGCTCGCCACCGGCGTCTATTCCTTCCTGAACACGCCGATCGAGCTGATGCCGAGGGAAGACTATCCCATGGTCGACATCGTCACCAGCTGGTACGGCGTCCCGCCCGAGGTCGTCCAGACCCAGGTGACGGCGCCCCTCGAAGAGGCCTGCGCCACGGTCAAGGGCATCACCAAGATGATCTCGACCTCCCAGATCGGGATGTCCCGGATCACCCTGGAGTTCGATCCCAAGACCGACATGGAGTTCGCCCAGCTCGCCCTGCGGGAGGAGCTGACCAAGACGAGGGCCCTCCTGCCGCCCCTGGTCCGGCCCATGCTCCAGCCCTATGTCCCCGAGGACTTCCGGGAGCGACCCTTCCTGCAGTACACCGTCTCGGGGAGCTACGGGCTCCAGGAGCTCCAGGAGCTGGTCAAGGAGAAGCTCGAGATCGGCCTGGGCTCGGTCCGGGGGGTGTCCGGCGTCGAGGTCGCCGGCGGCTCGGAGCCGGAGATCCGGGTCGTCCTCGACCGGGACAAGATCGAGGCCTACGGTCTCCACCCTTACACGATCAACGCGGCCATCGGCGCCCGCCTCGGGACCTACCCGACCGGCCGCGTCCGGCGGGGCAACCGGGAGTTCCTGTTCAAGTTCGCCGACCGCATCGACAGCCTCGAGGAGCTCCGGGAGACGATCGTGGCCCACTCCGGCGCGAACCCCATCCTGGTCAAGGACGTGGCCAAGGTCGAGGTCACCTACGCCGACATCCGCGAGATCCACCGCATCAACGGCCAGCCGACCGTCAACCTGACCGTCCTCAAGGAGCGCGGCGGGAACACCCTGCGCGTCGCCCGGGACGTCAAGGCCAAGCTCGAGAGCCTCAAAGGGGAGCTCCCGCCCGGCCTCGTCTTCAAGAGCGTCGACGACGAGAGCGAGGACGTCCGCAAGAACCTCGACGATTTCTACCTTCTCGCCGGCCTGATCACGCTCATCGTGTTCGCGATGATCTACGTCGTCCTGCGGCGGTTCAAGCCGTCCCTGCTCATCCTGTCCTCGATCGCCTTCTCCATCGTCATCACCTTCAACCTCATCTACGCCTTCAAGATCTCGCTCAACATGCTCACCCTCGGCGCCCTGGCCCTGGGCTTCGGCATGTTCGTCGACAACTCCATCGTCGTCTTCGAGAACATCCTCCGTCTCCGCGAGAGGGGCCTCGCGCCTCGCGAGGCGGCCCTCCAGGGGCCGCGGGAAGTGTTCGTGGCCGTCCTGGCCTCGACCCTGACCACCATGGCCGTCTTCTTCAGCTTCCCCTTCTTCCAGGGCAAGCTCAAGATGTACTACCTGCCCCTGGCCATCGTCATCGGCTCGGCCATGGCCGCCTCGCTCCTCGTCTCCTTCTCGCTCATCCCCGCCCTCAGCCCCCGGCTCGTCGAAAAGCGCAAGGAGGCGACCGCCTCGGCGGAGCGGCGGAGCCCCCGGTTCGAGCGGGCCCTGGCCTTCCTTGTCCGCCATCCGGTCGAGGTCCTGCTCGTCGTGGCCGCCCTTTTCTTCGGGGCCTACAGATGGTTCCGGTCGGAGGTCACGCTGGGCCGCTGGTACCCCTGGTATTCGGAAGAATATCTCTACGTCCGGATCGGGATGCCGCCGGGGACCGACATCGCCCGGACCGACGAGACCATCCGCGCCTTCGAGGACAAGGTCCTGGCCCAGAACCACGAGAAGGAGATGAACGTCCGCGTCTTCCCGGAAAGGGCCGAGGCCGTCATCGGCTTCCCGCCGGAGGTCGAGCGGTCCTACGTGCCCTACGCCCTCAAGGAGGAGCTCATCCAGCTGGCCACCCAGTTCGCCGGCATCGACGTCAGCGTCTCGGGGTTCGATCCGCAGTACTTTTCCTCGAGCATGGGCGCCGGGACCTACTACAGCTCGCGGATCAAGTTCTTGGGCTACAACCTCAAGAAATTAAAGGAGATCACGGCCGATCTCGAAAAGACCCTGCGGCGCAACCCCCGCATCAAGGAGGTCCGGACCGTCTCCAGCCGGTTCGGCTGGTGGCGGGGCGACACCGTCGAGGACATCCTCAAGATCGACAAGGAGGCGCTCCGGCGCTACGACGTCGATCCGGACTATCTGTACTTCAGCCTCCGGACGATGATCCAGGGGACGTTCGGCCAGCCGGCCCGGGTCCGGACCGGAGGCAAGGACATCGTCGTCTCGGTCAAATATCCCGACGCGGCGGCCCTCGACATGCGCGGGCTCCGCGAGGCGCTGATCGTGACCCGCGGCGGGGAGTATCTCCGCTTGGGCGAGATCGCCGATCTCATCGAGGCGCCGATCCCCGGCTCGATCGACCGAGAGGACCAGCAGTTCCAGCAGACGATCATGTGGGAGTTCCGCGGCCCGTCCAAGGCCGAGGAGCGCTACCGGAAGTCGGTCTTCGAGTCCCTCCACCTGCCCCCCGGCTTCTCGGCGACGCTCGAAGAGCAGTGGTTCGTGACCGAGGAGGAGCAACGGCAGATCAACTTCGCCATCGCCGTCGCCCTGGTCATCATCTTCATGATCCTGGCCGCGCTTTACGAATCGTTGGTCACTCCCTTCTTCGTCCTTCTCGCCGTGCCGCTCTCGCTCATCGGCGTCTTCGTCGCCTTCGTCGTCGCCAAGGCCCCCTTCGACCCGACGGCCTACATCGGCGTCATCCTGCTTTCGGGGATCGTCGTCAACAACGCCATCCTCCTCGTCGACCATATCAACCTGAGGAGGAGACGCGGGCTGGGGCTGCTGGAGGCCGTCCTGCGCGGCACGAGGGACAGGGTCCGCCCCATCCTCATGACCGCGGCGACGACGGTCTTCGGGATGCTGCCGCTCCTGCTCGTCGGCGCGGAGGCCAACAAGCGGCAGATCTGGTCGTCGCTGGCCCTGTGCACGGTGGGGGGGCTGGCGTCCTCGACGCTCCTCATCCTGGTCGTCGTCCCCGTTCTCTACTTCCACGGGGACGGGCTGAAGGCGTGGGGAAAAGAAAGGGCCCGCGAGGCGCGGGCCCTTTACGAAAAAAAGCGGACCTAGCGGGCGTTACTTCTTCTTGCCCTTGCCCTTGCTCTGGGTCTGGCTCTGGCCCTTCTTGCCCGACTGCTTGTTCGCGCCTTCGCTGCGCTTCTTGTCCTTTTCCATGTTCTGCTGGTTGATCCTGTGGCGGTAGCGGTTCTGGGCCTTGATCTGCTTGGCCGAGCCCTTGGCCTGGGCCTTCATCTGCTTGAACTGCGCCGAGCCGGGCTTGACCCCGTTCTCCTGGGCGGTCACGCCCCAGCCCTGGCCGATGGCCTGCTTCTGCTTGAACTGGGCGGCCACATCGCCGACCTTCTTCTGGGACTGGTTGGCGAGCGCCGTGGCCATGTAGGTGTCGCCGTAGGTCAGCCGGTGCTGCTCCCGGGCCTGGAGGATCTCCTCCTCGGGGATGCCGTACTTCTGGCTCAGGTGCTTGACGAACCCGTCGGGGTCCTGCTCGGCTTCCTTGTTGATCCGGTTCAGGTAGCCGTCCATCCTCTTGTCCCCGCTCGTCGTCTGCTGAGCGTGGGCGACGCCTCCGACCAGGACGGCCAGAAAGACGAGGCAGGTCGCTGCTGTGAGAAACTTCTTCATCTCAGACTCCTTCTGCGTGAATAATTTACCCCTTGCCCGTCCGTAATAATTCTACGCCCGGCCGCCCTTTTTGTCAAACGCCGGGAGGGCCTCTCCGAGGCTCTTTTCGTAGGGCGGACGGTGGACGCCGCGCTCGGTGATGATGGCCGTGACGAGCGGGGCCGGGGTGACGTCGAAGGCCGGGTTGCGGACCTCGACGCACGGCAGCGTCACGAGGCGGCCGCCGACCTCGCGGACCTCGTCGGGGCCCCGCTCCTCGATGGGGATGCCGCCGCCGTCGGCGAGGGACGCGTCGACCGTGCTTGTCGGCGCGGCGACGTAGAACGGCACGCCGTTCTCCCGGGCCAGGACGGCCAGCGAGTAGGTGCCGATCTTGTTGGCCGTGTCGCCGTTGCGGGCGATCCTGTCGGCCCCCACGACGACCGCGTTCACCTCGCCCCGGCGCATGAACCAGCCGGCCATGCCGTCGGTGATGAGGACGACCGGGATGCCGTCGCGGTCGAGCTCCCAGACGGTCAGCCGGGCGCCCTGGAGGAGGGGCCGGGTCTCGTCCGCGAAGACGCGGATGCTCTTGCCCTCGGCGACCGCCGCCCGGACGACGCCGAGCGCCGTGCCGTAGTCGGCCGTGGCCAGCGCCCCGGCGTTGCAGTGGGTGAGGACGGTCCAGCCGTCGCGGAAGAGGGCCTGGCCGTGCCGGCCGATGGCCCGGTTGGTCTCGGCGTCCTCGAGCTCGATGGCCTGGGCCTCCTCGAGGAGGGCGGCGCGGACGGCCCGCAGGCCGAGCGGCCGGGCCCGGTCGTAGGCCGCCCGCATCCTCTCCAGGGCCCAGAAGAGGTTCCGGGCCGTCGGCCGCGTCCGCTCGAGCCGGCGGTAGACCTTCTCGAAGTCGCGGTCGATCGACGGTCCCGTTTCGGCGCCGAAGGCCATCGCGCCGAGCGCGACGCCGTAGGCCGCGGCGATGCCGATCGCCGGGGCGCCGCGGACGACCATCTTCTCGATGGCCTGGGCCGCCTGGATATAGGTGCGGCAGCGGACGTAGGTCTCCTGGGCCGGCAGCTTGCGCTGGTCGATCATGACGAGGGATCGTCCGCGCCAGGCGATCGCGGGCAGCATGGGTCACTCCTTCTTCCAGGACGGCGTCCGGGCGTCGGGCCAGCCCCACTTCTCCGCCCAGCGCGCGTGGGCCGCGGCGAAGGCGTCCCGCTCGGCCGGGGGGAGGTCGCCGTCCAGGCGGATGTAACAATACACCAGCTGGTTGTCGTTGTCTCGCCCGATCTTGCCGGACGGCAGCCCCAGCTCGCGGGCCATGACCGCCTCCTCGTAGGAGCGCCGGAGGTCGCCGAGGTGGCCGTCGACCTGGGCGTGGAGGTAGTGATAGAGGCCGCAGCCGAAGTCGCGGTCGACGAGCCGGTCGAGGACCTTGAGGAGCCCGGAGAGGGCCCGGTCCCTCTCCTTGGGGTCGGCCCCGGCGGCCCGGGCCAGGACGAGGCCGGTCCGCCTCTCGGCGGCGAGGGCGAGCGCGGGCTTGAAGTCGGACCGGTCGACGATCTGCCCGTAGACCCGCAGGGCCGACTCCTCCAGGCCGAGCGCCTCGAACGACACGGCCAGGCCGGCCAGGGCGGCGTCGGAGGCCCAGGCCTCGCCCCGGTCGAAGCCGAGGCTGAAGGCCTTGAGGAAGGACGCCTCGGCCTCGCGCCAGCGGCCGAGGCTCGTCTCGGCCAGCCCCCTGACGGTGAAGGACTGGGCCGACGGCCTCCTGAGGCATGCCCGGGCGGCCTCGTCGAGGCTCCTCTTCCAGGAGGCGACGGCCAGCTCCGTGCGGAGGGCCCGGGCGTGGTCCTGGCCCTCGGCGTAAAAGTGCTTGGCCCGGCCGAGGCGGTTCAGGCAGCCGGCCGTGAGGGAGAGGAGGAGGAGAAGGGCCGCGGTCCGGACGAGTCGCCGTCTCATGGCTCGGGAGCGGGGACAGGGTCCGGCTCGTCCGGCCCCTTGACCAGGGCGACGATCATGTCCTGGACCTCTTCGTCGCGCAGGAGATGGAGGCCGAGCGAGGCGGCCTCGCGCCCGACGCGGCCCAGGGCCTTCCAGAACCGGGGGTCGGCCGCGGCGGGCCGGATGGCGTCCACGGCCCTGGCCGTTCGCGCCTCGAACGCGGCTTCGACGGCGCGGGGATCGCCGGCCTCGATCTCGGCCTTGAACAGGGCCCGGAGGAAGGCGTCCCCGAGCCCGTACACGGCGTAGAGGGCGGGGAAGGCCGCGCGCAGGGCGGAGAGGTCGCCCCGGGCGATCTCGGCCGCGTAGGCGCGGGCGAGGGCCGCCTCGCCGGAGAAGAAGGCCAGGACGAACGCGTCGGGCTTGGTCCGGACGAACCCGGGGTCGAGCCAGACCGGCCGGGCCAGGACCCTCTCGCGGACGTCGAAGACCCGGCGGACGGCCCAGACGCAGGCCGAGTACAGGACGGGGAAGACGAGCCAGGCGTCGAGCGGCAGGAACTCCCCGAGGATCTCGACGCCCCGCGCGAGCGCGGCCTCGAGCCCCTTCCTGTCCATGTCATCCCCCGGGGATCCGGCTTGGGGACCGGCTTGGGGACATGTACCGCGTACGTGTCCCCGGTCTCCGCCCCCTTACTGCTTGTCGACGGCGAAGGTCCCGGCGTACCCCGACTGGGTGAAGTCGCCGATGAGCTTCTTCCCCGTCTCGTCCAGGGTCGCCTTGAACGTCGGCTCGCCCGGGACGTTGGGGTCGTCGATGATGAACGAGATGGTCTTGCCCTCGACCGCGATCTTGCCGAGCACGATGCCGTAGGCGCCCTGGGTGATGGAGTCGAAGGTCCCCGTGATCTTCTTGGCCTCGTCGAGCTTGAAGTTGAGGCCGATCTCGAGCTCGACTCCGGCGATGCTCAGCGTGCCCTTCCACGCGCCGAGGAACGGCTGGGCGTCCTGGGCCTGGGCGAAGCCGACGGCGACGAGCGCCAGCCCCGCCACGGCGATCGCGAGCTTCTTGGTAGTGCTTTTTCTCATGCGTGACTCCTTGTCGGTGACGATATCTCTTCTTGATACGCTTTCGGCCCCTTTTCCGTTCACGGACCGGGCCCGGACCGGGGACACGTACCCGGTACATGTCCCCATTGCCCCTTAAATGGGGGCCGAGGGTATCGTCTGAGCGAGCATCAGCGATGATCCAGCCGGTCCGAAGCCGGATGAGGGCAGTTTCCCTGGAAACCGCCAAAACGTGT
>CAZFBC010000085.1:0-10248 GCA_964517245.1 uncultured Eubacteriales bacterium
GCGACGGATCGTCCCTGATCTTCAGGCAGACCTCGGCGACGCCCGGCGTGTAGACCCGCCGCAGCGTGCTCAGCGAGGAGATGTCGTAGCGGCTGCGGATGGCGATCTTGCCGCCTTGGTGCATCTCGAGGACCTCGTCGCGGACCTCGAGGAGCGCGACCTCGGGGGAGGACCGGACGGTCGCGACGAGGGCGTCGAGGTGCCGCAGGTCGTCGGCGTAGACCGTGATGTCGCGGTCGACCGCCGAGCCGCCCATCTGGATCGTCCGGATCTCGCCGATGAGCCCGCCCTGCTCGCCTATGGCCGAGAGCAGCCGGCCGAGCGCGCCCGGCTTCTGCTGCAGCCGGCAACGGAACGTTCTCTGGATCTTGCCGTCCCACCACATGGTCGGGCTCCTTTGTCGGGGGATGAGGGTCTGATCGCCATTATATCGCCCCGGGCCCGGCGAGGCAAACGGCCGGGGGCTTCCGTCCGGCGCCGTCCTCCGCTATAATCGTCCGCTGTGAGCGAAACACCCGGCCCCTCGCGCGTCGCCGTCGTCCTCGTCCGGCCGGACAGCATGGAGAACGTCGGCCTGGCGGCCCGGGGCATGGCCAACACGGGCTTCTCCGACCTGCGGATCGTCGGCCTCGAACGCCTCGAGGCCCCGGCCTGGCGCACGGCCGTCCACGCGGAGCCGGTCATCGAGGCGGCGCGCTTCTTCCCCTCCCTCGAGGAGGCGGTCGCGGACCGGCACCTCGTCCTGGGCTCCACGGCCCGCGTCCGCCGCGACGTCCCCCTGGCCACCCTGGCCGAGGCCGTCGGGCGCGTCGGCGAGTATCCGGCCGGGACCCGCGTGGGGCTCGTCTTCGGCAACGAGAGGACCGGGCTGACCCAGGACGAGCTCGGCCGGACCAACCTCCGCTTCCGCATCCCCCAGGCGGGGCGCCAGCCCTCCTACAACCTCGGCGTCGCCGTCACCCTGACGCTCCACGCCCTGGCCTTCGGGGCCGGGCCGCCGCCGGACGCCCGGAGGGAGCCGCTCCTCCCGCACGCCGAACAGGCCGAGGCCGGCCGCCGCTTCCGCGACATGCTCGACAGCCTCGGCTTCATGCACGAGACCAACCGGGCCTTCATCACCGAAAGGATCCGGGACATCTTCTTCCGCATGGCCCTGACGGCCAAGGACCGGGACATCGTCCTGGCCATGTTCCGCCGGGCCCTCGAGGGCCCGCGGGAGCGCCAGCCCCGGAGGAATAGAGACAGAAAGGAGAGGCCATGAACCCGAAAGAGCTGAAGGTCGTCTTCGGCGACGGCTACAGGATCGACGTCGACTATAAGGGCTTCCTCGTCAAGACCGACCAGCCCGTCCGCGACGGCGGGGAAGGCGCGGCCCCTTCGCCCTTCGACACCTTCCTCGCCAGCCTGGCCGCCTGCGCCGGGTACTACGCCCTGGCCTTCTGCCGCGAGAGAAAGATCCCCACCGAGGGCCTGGGCGTCACCATGACGACCGAGCGGGGCGAGGTCTCCAAGATGATCGACAAGATCACCTTCACGGTCGACCTGCCCGCGGGCTTCCCGGAGAAGTACAGGTTCGCCATCGTCAAGGCCGTCGACCACTGCACGGTCAAGGCCCACGTCCTGCGGGCCCCGCAGTTCGAGGTCGTCGTCAGGCCCTAGCGGCGCCGGGCGGCCCCGCGCCGGGTCACGGCGCCTGCGGCAGCCAGAGGTAGTAGAAGCCCGCCTTCAGGGCCCCCAGCATGGATTCGAGGACCCTGGCGTCGAGAGGCGAGAAGTCGCCGAGGCGCCCGGCGTAGATGTTCGTCTTGGATTTCGGGAAGTAGGAGTAGGCGACCAGCCGGGCGCTCCCGATCCCGGCGCGGGAGAGGGCCTCGCCGAAGGCGTCGTCGAAGTACCCGACGGCGTCGATGAGGCCGAGCTTCAGGGCCTGGGGGGCGGTGTAGACGCGGCCGTCGGCGATCTCCCGGAGCCGGTCTTCCGTGACCTTCCCCTGCCGGCCCCGGGCCACGACCCGGAGGAACCCTTCGTAGTATTCGTCGATGATCCCCTGGAAGGTCTTCCGCTCCTCCTCCGTCATGTCCCGGAACGGCGAGCCGGAATCCTTGGCCGGGCCGGACTTGATGACTTCGACCTTGACGCCGACCTTGGCCATCAGCGACCCGACGCCGGGGAAGATCGAGATGACCCCGATGGAGCCCGTCAGGGTGGACGGGTGGGCCACGATGACGTCGCAGGCCGAGGCGATGTAGTAGCCGCCCGAGGCGGCGACGCTCATCATCAGCCCGACGACGGGCAGTCCCGTCCGCTCCTTGAAGCGGAGGACCTCGTGGTAGACGATGTCGCTCGCCGTGACCTCGCCGCCCGGCGTGTCGATCCTGAGGATGACCGCCTTGACCGAAGGGTCGGCCGCGGCCCGCTCGAGGCGTTCGAAGACGCGCGCGACGACGTTCTTCTCGCGGGCCAGGAGCCCCGTGTCGACGGCCGAGGTGATCGTCCCTTCGACGTCGATCATCAGGACCTTCTCCCGGGCCGGGCCCGGGACGAGCACGACCTCCTGGAGCTTGTCTTCGCCGAGCAGGTCGATGCGGATCTGGGGCGAGCAGGCCGCCAGCGCGGCCGCGAGCACGGGGATCATCACGCGGATCTTATTCATGGGCCCTCCTCGGGCGTGGGGGCGCGCGCTCGGGCCCGCGCCCCGGATTCACGGCTTCAGGAACCGCTTCCCGGCCCGCCGCGTCGGAGGAACGACCATCCGGATCGCCCGGGGCAGGACCTGGAACTCGATGCGGTCCCGGTCGCCGAGGAACTCGCCGTTGAACTGGATGGGCATGGCCCGGCCGCTGACGACGACCTTCCTGGCCTTGAAATGCCGCAGCCGCTTCTGGTAGAGGCCGAAGTAAATGAAGGGGAAGAGCAGGGCGTACTTCAGGGGCCGGAGCTCGAACAGGGTGACGTCGAGATAGCCGTCGTCCACGACCGCCTTGGGAGCGATGTTCCAGCGGTAGCCGAAAAAGCTCGTCTTGGCGACCACGCAGTCGAAGAAGCTCGATGTCAGGGTCTTCCGCTCGAACGGCCCGGACCTGTCGCGGCCGTCGTAGAGCTCGATGGTCTTCGGGTCGAGCGGGGTGTCGAACAGCCGCCGGCCGGCCAGGACGTGGCCCCAGAGCCCCTGGACCTTGCCCCGGAGCTTCTCGCCGGTCACGCGGGCCGTGGCCCCGATGCTGGCGAACGCGGCGACGCGGCCCTCGACCTCCATCAGGTCGATCGGCCGGGCGACGCCGTCGGCCAGGTCGTCGATCGCCCGCAGGGGGTTCAGGGAGATGGCGAAGGCGCTGCGGAAGGCGTTGCCGCTGCCGAAGGGGATGACCCCGAAGAGGACGTCGCCCTGCTTCCCGGCCGCGAAGATGCCCTGGAGCGTGTCGGCGACCGTCCCGTCCCCGCCCATGGCCACGACGAGGTCGGAATCGCGGCACGCGGCGGCGGTCTTTTCCAGGGTCGTCTTCATGTCCCCGACGTCGTCGTAGATGTCGCCGGGCAGCCGTCTCTGGAGGTAGGCCCGCAGCAGCTTCCTTCTCATCCACTTGGAGTTGGCCGCCCTCGGGTTGACGAGGCAGGCGGTCCTGAGGCTTCTGTTCGCGTCCGTCATGGTCCTTGGTCCCGTCGCCGGGCCCGGGGCCCGGCCCCGTATTTATAGCATACGCGGGACGCCCCGTCAAAACGGCCGGAGGGCATTGAACGGCCGGCGGCCTTGGACTAGAATGACGGGCGAGGCCGCGATGACATCCACCCAGAAGACGGTCGCCGTCCGGGACAGGCGCTTCCTCCTGCGCGTCGAGACCTCCTCCGACTCCGGGGATTACGCGAAGTACGAGGCCCTGCGCGAGGAGATCTGGGGGTTCCCGGACGACCACATGTCCGGCGCGCGCAACATGATGTGCGAGAACGTCTTCCACGAGGGCGCCAGCCTCTTCATCGGGGCCTTCGCCGAGTCTCCCGGCGGCGGATTCGTCGCCGACGGGGAGCACCTGGCCGGGTTCTGCTACGGCTTCGTCGGCGTCCGCGACAAGTCGGCCGGCTTCCGGGACCCGAAGAACCTCCGCTTCTACTCCCAGTACGCCGGGGTCCGGAAGCCGTTCCAGAGCTACCGGCTGGGCGTCCTCCTCAAGGAGTTCCAGCGGGAGACGGTCCTCGGGCTCCTCGGCGTCTCCGAGGTGATCTGCACCTATGACCCGCTCACCGGCGTCAACGCCCTCCGCAACGTCCACCGTTTCGGGATGGACGTCGTCGAGTACCGGGTGGCCACGTACGGCGAGTACGGCGGCCACCTCAACCGGCGCGACGTCCCCACGGACCGGTTCCTGATGTCGTGGGACCTCGAGCGCGGTCCGGCCCGGCCGGAGTACGACCTCGCGGCGGCCCTGGCCTCGCCCCGGCCCGTCGCGGCCGGCGGTCGGCGCGTGGCCGGCAGGACCGGGGAGATCGAGCTCGAGGTCGTGGAGGGAACGGACCCCGGGGCCGAGGGCGATCCGCTGCTCGTCCGCATCCCCCTCGATTTCTACCGGATGCTCCGCGAGACCGACGTCGCCGACGCCGGCGTCAGGCGGATCCCGCTCGACTGGCGGATGGCCACGCGCGAGGTCTTCCGGGCCCTGCTCGGCCGGGGCTACCGGGCCGTCGATTTCCTGAAGACGGTCCCGGGCGCGCCCGGCAACCATTACGTCATGTCGCGCGCCCCCCGCGGCGGGACGGACGGGGAAGATCGCGGCATCGCTCGCGTCTTAAGATAGACGGATTCGTTGGCCCAAGGAGCGGACATGAAGAACCCTCGGCTCGCGATCGTCCTCGCTTCGATCCTCGCCATCTCGGCCTGTCGGGCCGCCCAGGCGCCGCCCTCGGTCGAGGCCCGGGCCCGGGCCCTCCACGACAGGATCCTGACCGTCGACACCCACTGCGACACGGCCTTCGGCCTCCTGCGCGCGGACTGGAAGATCGGCGACCGGCACGAGCCGGGCCTGCGCGCCAGCGGCAAGGTCGACCTGCCGCGGATGAGGGAGGGCGGCCTCGACGCGGAGTTCTTCGCCGCGTTCGTCGGCCAGGGGCCCCTGACCCCCGAGGCCTACGCCAGGGCCAAGGAGGGCGCGCTCCGGGCGGTCGAGGCCGTCCGGGAGATGACGGTGACCTACGCCTCGACCATCGGCCTGGCCGTCGATCCGGCCGGCGCCCGGCGCCTCAAGAGCGAAGGCCGGCTGGTCGCCTTCATCGGGCTCGAGAACGGCTACCCCATCGGCCGGGACCTTTCGCTCGTCGGGTTCTTCCACGGGAAGGGCGTCCGCTACATCACCCTCTGCCATTCGGCCGACAACGACATCTGCGACTCCTCGACCGACCGCCGCGCGCCCGAGGACAGGGGCCTGAGCGATTTCGGGCGCGAGGTCGTGGCCGAATGCAACCGCCTGGGCATGATCGTCGACGTCTCCCACGCCTCGGACAAGTCGTTCACCGACGTCCTGGCCGCGTCGCGGGCCCCCGTCATCGCCTCCCACTCGAGCGCCCGAGCCGTCTGCGACCATCCCCGGAACCTGACCGACGACCAGATCCGGGCCCTGGCCGCGAAGGGCGGCGTCGTCCAGATCTGCTTCCTGGGGTCCTATGTCAAGAAGATGCCCGTCAGCCCCGAGCGCGAGAAAGCCCTCAAGGAGCTCGAGGGGAAGTACGGCAGCATGCGGGCGATCCAGGACCCGGCCGTCCGGCAGAAGGCCCGGGCCGAGATGGAGGAGGTCAACGCGAAGTACCCGGAGAACCGGCCGACGGTCGCGGACGTCGTCGACCACATCGACCACGTCCGGAAGCTCGTCGGCGTCGACCACGTCGGGATCGGCACCGATTTCGACGGGGGCGGCGGCGTCGTCGGCTGCGACGACGTGAGCGGCATGATCCACGTGACCGAGGAGCTCATCCGGCGCGGCTACACCGACCGGGAGATCGAGAAGATCTGGGGAGGGAACTTCTTCCGCGTCTTCGACCGGGTCCTCGAGCTCGCCGGGAAGTCCGAAGGGAAGGCCTGACCGAGCCTTCGGGCCGGCCCGTAAAGAATATTTACGTCCTCGGCCCGCCGTCCCGCGCAAGACAAGCCGTATCACCGCGTCCCGGCGGCGCCCTCATGGCATGAACCTTGCTTTCTCATGGGACGGGAGCGCATGGTGCATTCCGATGCTCTTTAGGATATCATGAGGCTACTTCCATGACCGCGGCCCGTCTCGAGCGTCTCGTCCCGCTGACCCTGCTCGTCCTGTCCGTCCTGGCCGGCGCTCCCGCCCGCCCGGCCCCGGCCCGTCCTCAGGAGCCCGGGGAGACGCCGCGCTACGGCGGGGTCCTGCGCATCAAGGGCTTCCCCGGGCCCTTCAACCAGGTCTTCGATCCGGCCCTGCCCTCCCACTATTTCATCACCGAACAGCTCTATGACGGACTGGTCAGGTTCGACGCCCACTTCAACCCCATGCCCGCCCTGGCCGAGTACTGGACGATCACCGACGGCGGGTCGCGCATCACCTTCAAGCTCCGCCGGGGCGTCCGCTTCCACAACGGCCGCGAGCTCACGGCCGAGGACGTCAAGTACTCGCTCGAGCGGCTGGTCAGGAACAGGCCGGGCAACACCACCTACCAGCATTTCACCCGCAAGGTCGTCGGGGCCGAGGCGTACTGGCAGGGCACGGCCCCCGAGGTCTCGGGCTTCCGCGTCGTCGACCCGTCGACCTTCGAGATCCGCTGGACGCGGCCGTTCGGCTCGACGGGGCTCTATCTCCTGGGGATGTTCTATTGCAAGGTCCTGCCCCGGGACCTCCTCGAGAGCCAGGGGAAGAGCTTCTTCCAGAAGCCCGTCGGGACGGGCCCCTTCAAGTTCGCCGAGTGGATCCGCAGCCCCCGCCTGGAGATCCTGGGCGTCCGGCTCGAGCGCAACAACGCCTACCACGACCGGCGCCCCTACGTTTCGGCCATCGAATACAGCCCGCATTACACCGACGACCAGTTCGAGGCGGGGAGCGTCCACCTGGTGACGGTGACCTCGGAGAGGGTCCTCCGCAAGCGCTTCCCCGTCCTCGAGAACGCCACCCTGACATCGTTCTTCCTGGCCCTGAGCTGCGACGTCCCGCCCTTCGACCGGCCCGAGGTCCGCCGGGCCCTGGCCCTCGGGCTCGACAAGGCCAGGCTGGCCTCGGCCTACGACACCCTGCCGAGCGTCCACCAGGTCCTGGACAATCACATCCCGCCCCTGCTGCCGGGCTTCTTCCCGCGGGCCGAAGGCCGGCTGTCCGACCCCGCGGCGGCCAAAGTGCTCCTCGGCCGCCTCCTCGGCGCGGACGGGGCGAGGGGCCTGACCGTCGCCCTGCTCTTCCCGGCGCCGCGCACCGACGCCACGGCCCGTTTCGCCCGCGAGCTCGAGCGCCAGCTCGGGGCGCTGGGGATCGGGCTCGAGACGACGTATCTCCGCAAGCCCGAGGACGTCCGGGGCGTCCTCTCGCCCTACCTGAAGTTCCTCGAGTACACCATGGATTTCCCGGACCCCGAGAACATCGTCGTCCCCCTCTACCATTCCCGGTCCGCCGTCAACGGCCTCAACTCCCGGTACGTCGACGCGCGCCTCGACGCCCTCCTCGACTGGGCCGAGGTCGAGCCGAGCTGGGAGCGGCGGGCGGGGCTGTTCCGGGAGGCCGAGAAGATCCTGTTCCGGGACGCGCCGGCCATCCCGCTGTTCTCGGAGTGCGTCCGCATCGCCCTGCTCCCCGAGGTCCGGGGCGTTAAGATCCCGGCCATGGGGTTCGTCTTCCTCGATACCCGGGCCGTCTGGCTGGAGGCCCGCTGAGGAGCGCATGAAGCTGAAGATATCGATCCACACGCGCCTGGTCTTCTGGATCGCCCTGCTCGTCTGCCTCCTCTTCGGGACCATCCTCTTCGTCATCCGGATCCGGGAGGCCAAGATCCTCCAGGACGAGACGGAGAGCCGCGCCGTCCTCCAGGCCCGCTACCTGGCGGACGCCAGCCTCCAGTCGCTCGTGCGCCAGGACTGGGCCGCGGTCCAGAAGTACGTCGACGAGCACACCGCCGGGGACCTGGCCTACATCGTCTACTACGACCGGCTGGGCGGCGCGCAGGCGGCCAGCGGGGACATCCGGCCGAACCGGGACATCCTCGAAGAGAGCCTCTTCGGGGAATATGTCAACGCCGACGACAGCGCGGCCGAGTGGCGGGAGATCGTGTTGCGCGGCGAAGTGGTCCGGGTCCTCGAGATCGAGGTCCCCGTCTTCTCCCAGAACGCCGACCGGTGGGGCTCGGTCAAGATCGGGCTGAACCTCGAGCCCATGCACGGCCGGCTGCGGGAGATCCAGAAGGTCCTCCTCCTCATCGCCGCCGGGGGCTTCCTGGTGGGCGTCCTCGGGGCGGCCGTCCTGGCCCGGCGCATCACCAGGCCCCTCCACCGGCTGGTCGAGGGCACCGTCCGGATCGCCCGGGGCGATTTCTCCCAGGCCATCGTCGAGACCTCGGGCGACGAGGTCGGCGACCTGGCCCGGAGCTTCAACGAGATGACCCGCCAGCTCCTCCAGGCCCGGGAACAGACCGAGGAGGCCAACCGCAAGCTCGTCCAGCACGAGAAGCTGGCGTCCATCGGGCGCATGGCGGCCACGATCGCCCACGAGATCCGCAACCCCCTGACCTCGGTCAAGCTGGGCATCCAGAAGGTCGCCGAGGAGGAGGACTTCGCCGAGGCGGTCAAGGCCCAGCTCGGCCTGTCCCTCCAGGGCATCGACCAGATCGAGCGCTTCATCAAGGAGCTGCTCAACTTCACCCGGGTCCCGGAGCTCAGCCTGGAGCGGTGGCCGATCGAGCAGATCGTCGAGGAGTCCCTCAAGATGGTCCGGGAGGTCCTCGGCCGCAAGGGGATAACGGTCGAGAGGACCTGCGCCGCGGGCCTGCCGCCCGTCCTCGTCGACGCCGACAAGCTGCGCCAGGTGTTCCTCAACGTCCTCCGCAACGCCTACGAGGCCCTCGAGGGCGGGGGGACGATCCGCATCGCCTGCGACGCGGTCAGGGACGGGGCGCGGACCAGGGTCCGGATCAGGATCGCCGACGACGGGCCGGGCATCCCGGACAAGGTCCGGCCGAACATCTTCGAGCCGTTCTTCACGACCAAGCCCTTCGGCTTTGGGCTCGGCCTGGCCAACGCCCGCAAGATCGTCGAACAGCACGGCGGCACGATCGCCGTCGACCAGGAACAGGGGCGGGGGTGCGCCTTCGCCATCGTCATTCCGGCCGAGGAGGCGTCATGAGATCCATCCTGATCGTCGAGGACGACCCGCTCGTCCGCAAGACCCTGGCGTCCCAGCTCGCGAAGAAGGGCTTCGACGTCGCCGTCGCCGAGACGGGCGAGGCCGGCGTCCGGGCCTACGGCGAGTCCCCGCCCGACATCGTGCTCCTCGACGTCCGGCTGCCCGACATCGACGGCCTGGAGGTCCTGCGGCGGATCAGGGAGCGCCACCGCCGGGCCGTCATCCTGGTCATGACCGCCTTCGACGACATGAAGACGACGGTCGAGGCCATCAAGCTCGGGGCCTTCGAGTACCTGGTCAAGCCGCTCAACGCCGCCGAGCTCGACCTGGCGATCGAGAAGGCCTTCCAGGTCCGGGCCCTCGAGGAGAAGGTCAGCCACCTCGTCGAGGAGCGGCAGAAGGAATACACGATCGACAACATCATCGGCCGCTCGGCCCCGATGAGGGAGGTCTTCAAGCTCATCGGCTCGGTGGCCAACACCCGGACCAACGTCCTCATCCAGGGCGAGAGCGGCACGGGCAAGGAGCTCGTCGCCAAGGCCATCCACTACAACAGCCCCTTCCGGGACGAGCCCTTCATCGTCATCAACTGCTCGGCCATCCAGGACACCCTCCTCGAGAGCGAGCTCTTCGGGCACGTCAAGGGCGCCTTCACCGACGCCGTCAGCGAGACCAAGGGGAAGTTCGAGATCGCGGGCAAGGGGACCCTCTTCCTCGACGAGGTCGGGGACGTCTCGCCCAATCTCCAGAGCAAGCTCCTGCGGGTCATCGAGTCGCGGGACTTCATGAAGGTCGGCGGGGAGAAGGTCCTCAAGACCGAGGCCCGCATCATCGCCGCCACGAACCAGAACCTCAAGGCCCTGATCGACAAGGGGCGGTTCCGCGAGGACCTGTACTACCGGCTCATGGTCGTCGAGATCACCCT
>CAZFBC010000086.1:0-10161 GCA_964517245.1 uncultured Eubacteriales bacterium
TCACCGGGTCGGAGGTGTAGACGCCGTCGACCTTGGTCGCCTTGAGGATGGCGTCGGCCCCGATCTCGAGGGCCCGCTGGGCCGCGGCCGTGTCGGTCGTGAAGAAGGGGCAGCCGATGCCGGCCGAGAAGATGATGATGCGGCCCTTCTCCATGTGCCGGATGACCCGCCGCCGGATGAACGGCTCGGCCACGGACTTGATCTCGATCGCCGAGACGTGCCGCGAGTCGGCCCCGGCCTTGTCGAGCGCCGCCTGCAGGGCGATGCCGTTGATGACCGTGGCCAGCATGCCCATCTGGTCGGCCGAGCCCTGGTCGATGCCGACCTTGATGCCCTTGGCCCCGCGGAAGAGGTTGCCGCCGCCGATCATGACCGCGACGTCGACGCCGAGGTCGTGGATGTCCTTGATCTCCCTGGCGATGGCCAGGGCCCGGGTGAAGTCGATGCCGTGCGAGATGTCGCCGAGGAACGACTCGCCGGACAGCTTCAGAAGGATGCGCTTGAAGACGGGTTTGGGCATGGGGGCTCTCCGGCCGGTATTCTATACCGGTTCGGGGCCCGGGTTCAATCCTGCCCGATCTCGAACCGGACGAAGCGCCCGACCTTGATGTTCTCGCCGATCTTGGCGACCAGCTTGGTGACCAGGTCGCGGACCTTGATCTTGTCCTCGCGGATGTAGGGCTGGTCGAGGAGGCAGACCTCCTCGAAGAACTTGCCGAGCTTGCCCGTGACGATCTTGTCCATGATCTCCGGCGGCTTCTTCATGTCGCCGAGCTGGGCCTTGATGATCTCCTTCTCCTTGGCCACGATGTCCTCGGGGACGTCGGCCGAGGAGACGTACTTCGGCTTGGCCGCCGCGACCTGCATGGCCAGCTCCTTGACGAGCTCCTGGAACTCCGCGTTCCGGGCGACGAAGTCGGACTCGCAGTTGACCTCGATGAGCACGCCGATGCGCCCGTTGAGGTGGATGTAGGCCCCGACCAGGCCCTCCTTGGCCGCGCGGCCGGCCTTGGCCTCGGCCCGGGCGTGGCCCTTCTTGCGCAGGACCTCGATGGCCTTGTCCATGTCGCCGCCGCTCTCGGCCAGGGCGCTCTTGCACTCCATCATGCCGATGCCGGTCCGCTCGCGGAGCTCCTTGACCCTTTCCGCCGTGATCTCCATGGTGTCCTCTTTCTCGCTTCCGGCCGGCCTATTGGCCCTCGGGCGCTTCGCCGGCGGCGGGCCCGGGCTCCTCGGCCGCCTTCTGCTCGAGCAGCTCCTTGCTGATGCGGTTCTTCTTGCCCTCGATGATCGACTCCGCGGCCTTCGAGGCGAACAGCTCGATGGCCCGCACGGCGTCGTCGTTGCCGGGGATGGGGTAGTTGACGACCTCGGGGTCGCCGTTCGTGTCCACGACGGCCACGATGGGGACGCCCATCTTCCGGGCCTCGGCGATGGCGATCGTCTCCTTGGACGAGTCGATGATGAAGATGGCCCCGGGCAGCCCGGTCATGGTCTTGAGCCCGCCCAGGTTCTTCTGGAGCTTGCGGTAGACCTTCTCGAGCTTCGACTGCTCCTTCTTGGACATGAGCTCCCAGCGCCCGTCCTCCTTCATCTCCTCGAGCTCCTTGAGCTTGTCGACGCTCGTCCGGACGACCGCGAAGTTCGTCAGGAGCCCGCCCAGCCAGCGCTGGTTGACGTAGCTCGACTCGCACTTCGTGGCGTAGTCGCGGACGATGTCCTGGGCCTGCTTCTTGGTGCCGACGAAGAGGATCATCTTCCCCTGCTCGGCCACGCCGCGGATGTAGTTCAGGGCTTCCTTGAAGTTCTTGATGGTCTTCTGCAGGTCGACGATGTAGATGCCGTTCCTCTGCCCGAAGATGTACTCCTTCATCTTCGGGTTCCAGCGCTTGGTCTGGTGCCCGAAGTGGACGCCCGCCTCCAACAACTCTTTCATCGTAACGGAAACCAACTCGAGCCTCCTCTTAGCGCTTGTGATACTGAGGAGCCTTGCGGGCGCCCAGCAATCCGTATTTCTTCCGCTCTTTGACCCGCGCGTCGCGCGTCAGCAGGCTGGCCGACTTGAGCGCGGGCTTGAGCTCCCGGTTGAACTCGACGAGGGCCCGGGCGATCCCGAGCCGGATGGCCTCGGCCTGGCCCTTGGCCCCGCCCCCGCTGACCCGGAGGAACATGTCGAACTTGTCCTCGGTCTCCGTGAGCCGGAGCGGCTGGCGGATGATGACCTTGTAGGCGTCCAGGCGGAAGTATTCGTTGAAAGGCCGCGGCCTCTTGTTGACGAACAGCGTGACGTCGCCCTTGCCCGAGCGCAGGAACACGCGGGCGATGGACGATTTCCTCTTCCCCGTTCCGTAGTACTGGATCAGACTCACCGTGCCTCCTAAAACTTGTATTCCTGGGGGTTCTGGGCTTCGTGGGGGTGGGAGGGTCCGCGGTAGACCTTGAGCTTCTTGTACAGGGCCCGGCCGAGCTTGCCCTTAGGGACCATGCCCCAGACGGCCTTCTTGACGACCTCTTCCGGCTTCCTGGCCAGGAGGTCCTTGAGGGTCTCCTCCTTGATGCCGCCCGGGTAGAGGGAGTGGGTGTAGTACTTCTTCTGTTCGAGCTTGCGCCCGGTGACCTTGATCTTCTCGGCGTTGACGACGACGACGAAGTCCCCGGTGTCCAGGTGGCTGGCGAACTGGGGCTTCCTCTTGCCGCGGATCAGGTCGGCGATCTCGGTGGCCATGCGCCCGAGGATGCGGCCCTCGGCGTCGATCAGCCACCACTTCTGTTCGATGTCGTCCTTTTTTGGAACATACGTCCTCATGGGTTTCTAACCTTCAACGAGAGATGGAAAGACGCCCTAAAATACTAAAAATCCCGGAAAATGTCAACTTGCGGTCCGCGACGGGCTCCGGGGGCCCCGGCCGGGGGCCGCGGCGAAAGGCCCGGGCTACTTCTTGAGCTCGTCCTCGAGCTTCTTGCGCTCGGCGGCCCGCTTGCGCAGCTCCTGGAACCTCTCGAGGTAGCGGTCGCCCTCGGCGTTGTAGCGGGCTTCCTTCTCGGGCTCGAGCTTGGCCAGAACGGCCTTGTACAGGGGGCCCATCCAGGCGTAGGGCTCGGGGTACTGCGGGTCGAGGTCGATGGCCTTCTGGATGGACACCAGGGCCGCCTGGGCCTGGGCCATCCTCTCCCGCGGGGTCAGGAACTGGAAGCGGAAGGAGCGCGACCACTGGTTGACGCCCAGGGCCAGCCAGGCCTCGGCGGACTCGGGCTGGAGCTTGATCCGCTTCTCCCAGAACTCGGCCGCCCGCTCGTAGGACTTCAGGAGCTCCTCGGGCCCGCCCGCGGCCTCCTGGAGGTAGGTGGCCATGTAGGCGTAGCCCTGGGGGTTCTCGGGGTCGGTCTCGATCCGGCGCAGGTACATGGACTCGGCCTTGGCGGCGAGCTCCTTGTTGTCGGCGGAATAGCGCTTGTAGAACTCGGCCACGACGTAGTAGTTGCTCATGTCCTCGGGCTCGAGCTCGATGATGCGGAGGTAGAGCTTCTCGGCCTCGGCGAACTTGCGGGTCTTGTCGTACATGTCGCCGAGCGAGTAGATGATGTCCCGGTTGGTGGGCTCGATCTCCAGGGCCTTGTTCAGGGCGGCCAGGGCCTTGGCCTCGAGCTCCTTGTTGAGCTGGGAGTCGACGCCGGGCTTGAAGAGCTGCTTGTAGCTCTCGCCCAGGAAGCGGTAGGCCTGGGTCATGTTGGGGTTGAACTTGAGCGTCGCCTCGTATTCGGTGATGGCCTTCCGGAACTGGTTCTCCCGGAATTGGCCGTTGGCCCTTTCGAAGTGGTAGTTGGCGGCGAGCTTGGAATAGGAGATATCCTGGCAGGCCGCGAACGCGAAGATCGCCGCGAGAGCGGCCGCGGCGAACACGATGCTCTGGGTCGTCTTTCGGGACATCCTGACCTCCTTAAGTCATAAGCACATCGCGGAGAAAGACAAGAAGTTATATATAAACGAAGCCTCCCGCAATGTCAAGGACAAGGCCCCGCCGCGGGGGCCGGCGGGCCGGCTCAGCTGGTCCGGACCACGAGCCTGACGGGAGTGCCGTCGAGGCCGAAACGCTCGCGCAGGGACTGGATGAAGAACCTCTCGTAGGTCGGCGCCAGGGGCCCCCGGGAGCCCAGGAACAGGATGAACGTCGGCGGGCAGGACCCCTTCTGGGTGATGTACCGGAGCTTGGCCCGGCCCCCGTTCTTGAGGCGGGGCGCGTGCCCCTCGGTCGTCCGGGCCAGGAACTCGTTGAGCTTGGAGGTCTCGATGCGGACCGAGGCGGCCTTGTAGACCTGCTCGGCCGTGTCCAGGATCTTGATGACGCGCTGGCCCGTCCGGGCCGAGACGAAGAGGAGCGGCGCGTAGTCGACGAAGCCGAGCTTGCGGAAGACGCGCGCCCGGACGGCGTCCGGCCGGACGGCGTCCTTGTCGACGAGGTCCCACTTGTTGATGGCGATGACCAGGGGCCTTCCCGACTCGAGGGCCAGCTGGGCGATGCGGGCGTCCTGGCGCGTGGGGAACTCCCGGACGTCGAGGACGAGGCAGACGACGTCGGCCTGGCGGATGTTGGCCTTGGCCCGGACGACGCCGGCCTTCTCCCGGCCGTCCTCCGCGGCGGCCATCCGGCGGATGCCGGCCGTGTCGACCAGGCAGAAGGGCTTGCCGTCGCGGACGAGCAGGGTGTCGGTCGAGTCCCGGGTCGTGCCGGGGATCTCGCTGACGATGAGCCGCTCCTCGCCGGCCAAACGGTTGACGATGGACGACTTGCCGACGTTGGTCCGGCCGACGATGGCGATGCGCAGGGGCGCCTCCGACTCCCGGGCCGGGCCGCCCGCCGGCAGGGCGGCCGCCACGGCCTCCTCGAGCCGGTCGACGTTGATCTTGTGCTCCGCGGAGACGAAGTGGACGTCCTTCTCGCCGAGCCGGTAGTACTCGGCCGTCCGCGACTCCTCCTGGAACGGGGAGTCGACCTTGTTGACGACGACGAGCACCGGCACGCCGCTCCGCTTGACCTGGAGGTAGAGCTCCTCCTCGGCCGGGGCGATGTCGCGCTTGCCGTCGAGCATGAACAGGACGAGGTCGGCGCCCGCGGCCTCCTCGAGGGCCTTCTCGCGGACCTTGTCGCTCAGCGGCTCGTCGGCGACGCCGAAGAGGCCGCCCGTGTCGACCAGGTTGAAGCGCCGGTCGCCGAGCGAGCACTCGACCGTGAGGCTGTCCCGGGTCATGCCCGGGTCGGAGTGGACGAGGGCCTTGCGCAGGCCCAGTATCCTGTTGAAAAGGGTCGACTTGCCGACGTTGGGGAAGCCGACGATGACGACGCGCGGGAGCTTCTTCACGGCCGGCCCCGGGTCACTTCGCCACGAGGGTGTAGTCGGGACGGAAGGCCCGCGACAGGTCGACGTGGCCGCCCAGGGTCTCCCGCTCCGCGCCCTCGACCAGGATGACGACCCTCTTGACCGACGGGATGTTGGCGGCCAGCGTGTCGACGACGGCGTAGACCGCGGCCAGCTCGGACGACGAGCCCCAGGCGAACTTCTCGGCGATGTCGCGGCTGAAGTCGACCGTGGCCAGCCCGTCCTTGGCGATGAAGACCTGGCGCACCTTGGTCTGCGGCGGGAGGGGCGAGACCAGGCCCTTCTCCGAGCCCCGGATGAGCTCGCCCAGGGCCCGCTCCGCCTCCTCGGCCTCGGTCGGCCCGGCCGCCATCTCGCGCCTCTCCTCGTGGAGGAAGTCGTCCTCGTCGTCGAGGAAGTAGAGCGTCACGATCCGCGTCCCGGCCGCCCCCCCGGCCGGCTCCGCGGGCCTGGCCGGCTCGACGTCGAGGATGTTGCGGACCTTCTCCCCGCCGTTGCCGACGAAGAAGACGACGACCAGGACGGCCAGCGTCAGGGCCAGGCCGCCCAGGACGAGGGCCGGGGTCGGGACGCCGAACTTGGCCTTCTTGGAGCTCTTTTCGGCCATGGGGTCCTACTCGATCGACTTGAGATAGCGGGAGAGCCCGCGGTAGATGGCCTCGGCGATCCTCGCCTGGAACTCCGGCGAGGCCAGCTTCTGCTCCTCGTTCGGGTTGGAGAGGAAGGCGGCCTCGACCAGGATGGCCGGGCAGGCGACGCCGGTCAGGATCTTGAAGGGCGCCTGCTTGATGCCGCGGTTGCGCGTCCCGAGCATGGCGTCGAGCTCCGACTGGACGATCTCGGCCAGGCGGCTGCTCTCCTTGACGTAGGCGTTCTGGGCCATGTCCCAGAGGATCATCATCAGGTCGTCGTCGGTCGAAGGGTCGATGCTGTTCTGGAGGTCGCCGCCGTTGTTCTCCAGGTAGGCCAGGCGGCGCGTCTCCTCGTCGGTCGCGTTGAGGCTGAGGAAGAAGGTCTCGGAGCCCCCCGCTTTCCTCTGGACGGCCCCGTTGGCGTGGATGCTGATGAACAGGCCGGCCTTGTGGTTGTTGGCGATGGCCGAGCGGTTCTCGAGCGAGACGTCGACGTCGCGGTCGCGGGTCATGACGGCCTCGATGCCCATGTTGCGCTCGACGAGGGCCTTGAGCTTGAGGCCGACGGCCAGGGTGATGTCCTTCTCGAGGTTGCCGAACTTGCCCTTGGCCCCGGTCTCGATGCCGCCGTGGCCGGGGTCGATGACCACGGTCCGGACGCGCGAAGCCTGGCCGGGCCCGCCGGCGGCCGCGGCGAGGGGCGCGGCGAGGGCGAGGCAGAGGAGCGCGAGGAGGGCCGTCCCCCGGGCGATCCGGTCTATCGTTGCGGTCTTCACTTCAGGTCGTGGTGGAGGCGGCGGGAATCGAACCCGCGTCCGAAAGCATTCAACAGCAAGTCTCTACACGCTTATCCTCTTCCTTGTTCTCGTCCCGCGGCGCTCGAAGAGGAAAAGCGCCGTAGGACCAGCCCCGAAGGTGTTTCGCTCCCCGGCCTCAAGGCCGGACCGGCTCGCTATCCCGCCCGATTGACGCTCCGGAGGTCCCGCGGGAGGGGGCCCCAGGAACGGCGTGCCTTTCTATTAGGCCGCGACTGCTAAAGGTTCTGCAGTTAAATGTTTTCCACCGGTTTAGCGAGGTGGGTGGGACCTCGGCGTGCAACCTGTGTCTCTGTACCTCCGTCGAAACCAGTTCGCCCCCATACTCCTTTCGGCTTTCATTATAGGGGCGTCCGGAGGGGGTGTCAACCGCCGTCCGGACGGAGGGGGCCTCAGGAGGCCCGCTGCGACAGCATCTCGGGCCGCAGGGACTTCTCGAGGTAGTAGCCCTGCAGGCCGTGGTATTCTTCCGTGGCGTCGGGCGGCTCGCTGTAGCAGGTCTGGTAGGCCGTCAGGGCGAGGCGGGCCCGGCCCTTGATGTCGCACTTGGCGTGGATCCGCTTGACGTGGGTCCGGACGGTCAGGGGCGAGATGAACAGGCTCTCGGCGATCTCCTGGTTCGTCAGGCCGAGGCCGAGCAGCCGGAAGACCTTGAACTCGCTCTGGGTCAGGGTGTGGACCTGGGCCATGACCTCCTCGCGCTGGACGGCCTGCTCGATCTGCCGCTTGCGGATGAGCTCGCCGTCCTCGCCTTCCCAGGCCTTCTGCTTGAGGACCTCGTCGATCTTGTTCTTGACGACCGCGGCGACGAACGACCGCGGCGGCGCCCAGCCGGTGCCGAGCTTGCGCAGGGTCATGAAGATGGCGAAGTGGACTTCCGAGACGACGTCTTCCGGGGAGGGCAAGGCGTCGGACACCTTGTAGACGGCGTTTCTGATCATGGTGCCGTACTCCCGCACGATCTTTTCCATCAGGGAATTGTGCTTGGTCAGGACGTCGCTCATGTTCTCGCCTCCTGGTCGGATTCTCGGTTGTCTCACGACCAATCTATCAGCGGAAGATGAAACTGCTGTTAAAGGAACATTAATTTAAGATTAAAAATTGATTTGCATAATTCATTTTAAATTCATATTCTGTTCATCGAGAAAGGAGTATGCTTAGGGTAGTTGTGGGCCCCTCTCGCGGGAATCCCCGGCAGAGTTCTTGAGGAGTAAGGGTAATGCGGATCCTGGTCGTCGAAGATTCGAGGCGCCTCGCGGGCATCATCAAGCGCGGGCTTCTCGAGGAAGGATATGCCGTCGACAACGCCTACGACGGCGAGGAAGCGGAGTACATGGCCGAGACGACGCCGTTCGACGTCATCATCCTCGACATCATGCTGCCCAAGAAGGACGGCGTCGCCGTCTGCCGCGACCTCAGGGGCAAGAACGTCAACACCCCCATCCTCATGCTCACGGCCAAGGACAGCGTCGAGGACAAGGTCGCCGGGCTCGACTCCGGCGCCGACGACTACCTGGTCAAGCCCTTCGCCTTCTCCGAGCTCCTGGCCCGCATCCGGGCCCTGCTCCGGCGCGAGGTCCTGCCGCGGGTCCAGCAGCTCCAGATCGGCGACCTGTCGCTCGACCCGCAGACGCGCGAGGCCTGGCGCGACGGGGCCCGCATGGACCTGACCGCCAAGGAGTACGCCATCCTCGAGTACTTCATGCGCCGCCCGAACGTCGTGGTCACGAGGACCATGCTCGGCGAGAGCGTCTGGGACTACGAGTTCGACGGCATCTCGAACATCATCGACGTCTACGTGCGGCGGATCCGCCGGAAGATCGACCGGGAGGGCCAGGACAGCCTGATCCAGACCGTCAGGGGCGCGGGCTACCGCATGCGGGCCGCATGAAGAACCCGTTCAAGGACTACCCGGCGCTCCGGAGCATCAAGTTCCGCCTGACGCTGTGGTACATGGCGGCGATCGCCGTCGTGCTCATCATCTTCGGGACGGTCGCCTACTACCTGCTCCGGAACAACCTCTACAAGAACCTGGACGACTCCCTGCGGGCCCGGGTCATCGAGCTCCAGGTCTCCCTCAAGATCGACGGCCAGCGGGTCATGTTCGACCAGAAGGTCAACGAGCTGGTCATGATCTACGACGCCGACGGCGTCCTCATCCAGCGGCTCGGCCCCAACGTCCAGTTCTCGAACATCGACAAGGCCGTGGCCCAGGCCCTGTTCGGCGAGAGCAACTACCAGTCGGCGTCCACGCCCTCGGGGCCGGACGTGCGCCTGTACGCGGCGCCGCACAACGTCGACTCCCAGACGCGCGTGGCCATCGTCGTCGGCCGCCTGCCGAACGACATCATCAGCATGCTGGCCGTCTTCCGCCAGGTCGTCATCTACGCGTCGTTCCTCGTCCTCGTCCTCACCGGCTTCGGCGGGATGTTCCTGGCCGAGCGGACCCTGAAGCCCGTCGAGCGCATCACCGACATCGCCCGCGGCATCGGCGAGAGCGACCTCAGCCGGCGCATCGACGTCGAGTCCGACGACGAGCTGGGCCGGCTGGCCGAGACCCTGAACGGGATGATCGCCCGCCTCGAGGAGGCCTTCCAGAAGCAGCGGCGGTTCGTGGCCGACGCCTCGCACGAGCTGCGCACCCCGCTGGCCGTCATCCAGGCCGAGTCGTCGCTCGTGCTGGAGAAGAAGCGGCCCCAGGAGGACTACCGGACCTCGCTCGAGCTCGTCAGCCAGGAAGTGGCCTACATGTCCGACATCGTCGCCAAGCTGCTGCTGCTGGCGCGCGCCGACGCGGGCTCCGAGCCGGTCGACTTCCAGTACGTCAACGTCGCCGCCCTCCTGACCGAGCTGGCCCAGGACGCCGAGGCGCTGGCCCAGGAGAAGGGCGTCGTCTTCAAGCTCGGCCCGGTGGACAGCCTGACGGTCCGCGGCGACCGGATCAAGCTGCGCCAGCTCTACCTCAACATCCTCGACAACGCCGTCCGCTACACGCCGGAGGGGGGCGCGGTGACGTGCTCGCTCGCCGGGAAGGAAGGCCGGGCCATCGCCGCCGTCACGGACACGGGCATCGGCATCCCGGAGGAGCACCTGTCGCTCATCTTCGACCGCTTCTACCGCGTGGACAAGGCCCGCACCTACGCCGAGGGCGGGACGGGGCTCGGGCTGGCCATCGCCGCGTCGATCGCCAAGATGCACGGCGGCGAGATCCAGGTCGAGAGCAAGGAGGGCGAGGGCACGACCGTCCGGGTGGTGCTGCCGCTCGCGGACACGCGGGCCATCGCCTGGACGACGCCGATGATGAAGACGGGCAAGGACCAGGGCTGAGGCCCGGCGGG
>CAZFBC010000087.1:0-5144 GCA_964517245.1 uncultured Eubacteriales bacterium
AGCAGGCCGGCTTCTTCTGGAACCAGTTCTCGCGCGTGCCGAACTTCGTCTTGAGCACGATGCCCCAGCCGACCGCGTTCATCACGAGCGAGAACAGGAACCCGAGCACGGGGACGAACCCGGCCACGCTGAAGACGAGGAGGCCCGCCAGGACGGCGCCCATCGCCGAGGCCTTGCGTGAGCCCAGGGCCCGGAGGAAGCTCTCGCCCAGGAAATAGAGCACGGCCAGCCGGCCGAACACCTTGATGACGAAGCCCGCGGCCGTGAGCGCCATGACGATCGGGATGCCGATGAGGACGAAGCTCAGCAGGACGGCGAAGAAGAGCAGCGTCGAGAAGACGACGATGGCCAGCAGCCCGATCCCCAGGGCCGGCCAGAAGCTCTTCCGGACCTCCCCGGCGGCGAAGGCGAGCGGCTTCGGGAACAGCGCGGCGCCCAGCACGGCGGCGATGAGCCAGAGGAAGATGACGACCAGCTTGAAGACGACGAAGACCGGGATGAGCGAGAGCGAGAAGGCGCTCTGGAAGAGGCCGTCCTTGAAGATCTTGTCCCCGAGCTCGCGCGTCTCGAAGTAGATGGTGTCGCCGCCGACCGTGCAGCCGGGCTCCTTCTCGAGGGTCCCGCCGAGGGCGGCCAGGTCCTCGCCGATCCGGGCCGTGGACTTGATCACGACGTGCGAACCGACGCCGATGACGGACTTGGCGGCCTCGCCGCTGACGGTGATCGAGCCGCCGATGACCAGGACGTCCTGGCGGACGGTGCCCTCGATGAGGACGTTGCCGCCGAAGCTGAAGACCTTGTCCATGGTCTCGCCCGGGGCGACGCGGATGTCCTTCCCGGAGCTGACCTCGGCGCGGGCCGCCGGGGGGAACGCCAGGGGCGCGAGCAGGAGGAGCAGGCCGACAAGGGCCAGGGCCGCGGTTCTGTGCTTCATGTTCTCTCTCCGAGGGACAGGAGTCTCCTCGCTCCGAAGACGACGAGGAGGGTGAGGGCGGCGCCGAGGCCGAGGGCCAGGGCGATGCCCGCGGGGCCGGCGGCCCGGATGAACGTCTCGAGCCCGGCCATGCCCAGCGTCGCGATGTCGCCCGAGATCTTCAGGAGCAGCTCGCCGATCTTGATCGTCTTGGCGGCCAGGGGCGCGAAACGGGCCACGGCCGAACCGAAGAACCGGTTGGCGGCGACCAGGACGTCGAACAGGCTCTGCCCGGTGAAGGCGTAGAAGCCGAACAGGCCGACGGCGAGCGACGCCGCCGCCGCGGCCAGGGCGGCCGGCCAGCCGGCCCGGGCCAGCTCGGGCTCGGGGAGCCGCTCCATGACCGACCGCGCGAAGCCCGCCGGGACCTCGAACGGGGGCAGGCTGGTGAAGGCCTCATGGAGGAGGCGCCGCTCGGCCAGCCGTTCGCGGCAGCCCGGGCAGCGCTCGACGTGCTCCTCGAGCTTGCGGGCCCCGTACGGGCCGATCTCGCCCTCGAGATAGAGGTAGAGGTCCTCGGGGCGCGGGCAGGCGCTCATGACGCCTCCAGCCTCTTGCGGAGCATTTCCTTGGCCTGGAAGACGCGGTTCTTGACCGTGCCGACGGGCAGGCGCTTGATGTCGGCGATCTCCTCGTACGAGAACTCGTTGACGTGCCGGAGGACGAACAGCTCCCGGAGGGCCTCGGGGACGTGCTCGAGGGCCCGCTCGATCTTCCGCCGGGCCTCCGCGAGCTCGAACCGGCGGACGACCGAAGGGCCGGTGTCGGCGACCTGGGGCAGGAGCGACCCGTCACCGTCGTCGACGGGCTGGTCGAGCGAGACGGTCGGCAGCTTCTTCTTCCTCCAGTGGTCGATGAGGTGGTTCGAGGCGATCTTGAACAGCCAGGTGCTGAACTTGTAGGCGGGGCTGTAGGACTTGAGCGAGCAGTAGACCTTGACGAAGATCTCCTGGGTGAAATCGAGGGCCGTCTCGCGCTCCCCGGTCATGCGGCCGAGGTAGCTCGCGAGGGGTTGCTCGTATTTGCGGACCAACATTTCGAACGCCTTGCGGTCTCCTCTGAGGGCGCGGGCCACCAGCTTGCTGTCGTCGGTCTTCGGGAGAGACGTCTGCCCTCGGGTGTTCATACGGACCGGCCGCCTAAAAGTTATGGTCCCCGCGGATGCCGCCCGGGGTGTCGTCGATGATCTCGGTCCCCGGGGGGACTTCGAGGGTGAAGGTCTTAGCCGGGAGGCGGGCCCCTGTCCGGACCCGGCTGAAGACGAACTCCCGCTTGTTGCCGGCCCACTCGAGGAAGATGGCCCGGCGGAGGAGCCAGGTCGTCTCGTCGATCTCGAGGAGGATGTGGGAGAACTCGCCCTCGGTCCGGGGGGTCAGCTTGACTTGGCGGACCCGGGTCGCGTCGGTGGGGAAGGGGCTGTCCTCGACGACGTAGGCGTCGGCGAAGGACATCGTCCCGAGGAAGATGCCGAAGATGTCGGAGCGCAGGGCCTCCTCGGCGACCGGGCTCCGGGTGAGCTGGTTATCCTCGGGGAGGTACATCTCGAGGACGCCCGCCTTGTAGAGGAACACCTTGTCCTGGGGGTCCCGGTACTCCCAGCGCATGAGGTCGGGCTTCTGGAGGAAGAACTCGCCCCGCTCGCGGAGGGGGGTCGACACCGTCATGGAGAAGTGGAGCTGCTCGAACCTGGCCTGGAGGGTCGTGACGGCCCCGAGCGCCCGCTCCAGCCTGGCCACGGCCTCCCCGGGCGTCGTCGCGGGCTGGGCCCCGGCCGCGGTGACCAGGCCGGCGGCGAGGAGGACGAGGGCCGGGACGGGCTTCATGGGCGCTATTATAGCACGGGAAAAGGGGGACACGTACCCCGGGTACGTGTCCCCGGGTTACGTGTTATACTCACGGCGCATGAAAACCGGGTTCCTGCCGGCCGTCGCCGCCTACGCGGCCGTCCTGTGGGCCGCCGGTCTCCTCTTCCGCGGGCCCGGCCGGGCCGCCGCCGGCCTGGATCCCTTCTTCCTGGCCTCGAGGCGCCTCGGCGCGGGCCGGGTCGCCTTCTCGCTCTGCGCCTCCTGGATCGGGGCGGCCTCGCTGCTCGTCTCGACCGACGAGGCCTTCCGGGACGGCCTGAGCGCGATCTGGATCGTCGGCGTCCCCGCCGTGGCGACGCTCCTCGTCCTGGCGGCGCTCGTCCCGCGCGTCCGGGCCGCCTCGGGGGAGACCCTGGCCGGGCTCATGGCGGGCCGTTACGGCCGGGCGGCCGGCGCCCTGACGACCGTCCTCGTCGTCTGGTACATGACCGTCCTGGCCGCGTCGCAGATGACGGCGGCCGGCCCCTTCCTGGGCGCGTTCCTCGGCACCGGGCCGTTCGCCAGCCTGGCCCTCGCCGCGGGCATCGTCGTCGTCTACGCCGCGGCCGGCGGCCTTCAGGCCGTGGCCCGGATCCACGTCGTCCAGCTCGCGCTCCTGCTCGCGGGCGTCGCCGCCCTCGTCGCCTCCCTGGCCTCGCGGACGACCTGGGGCGCCGTGCGGGCCGGCGCCGCCGCGGCGGGCAAGGGCTCCTTTTTCGACGTCATGGCGGGCGCGGACCGCAACGTCCTCGTGGCCCTCTCCTTCGTCCTGGCTTGGACGGTCTCGCCCGTCGCCTGGCAGAGGATCGCGGCCGCGCGGAGCGACGGGGCGGCCCGCCGGGGCACGGCCGCGGCCGCCGTCCTGCTGGGCCTTTTCTACGCCGGCGTCGTCGCGGCCGGGATGCTCTTCCTGCCGCTCTTCCCGGGCGGCGCGACGGGCGTCCCCCTGGTCACGCGCTTCGTCGCGCTCGAGGCGGGATCCTTCCTGGGCGGGCTCGTCTTCGTGACGGTCCTCGCGGCCATCCTCTCGACCATGGACGCCGCCCTCAACGCCGGCGCGTTCGCCCTGACGAGGGACCTCCTCGCCCGGGCCGCTCCCCGGGCGGCCGCGGCGCGGCCGCTCCTTCTGGCCCGGGCCTCGACCGTGGTCCTGGCCGCGGCCGCGCTCCTCGTCGCCGCGCGCCTGGGGGACATCCTGAGGACGCTCGGCCTGGCCTCGGCCATCATGGCCGAGGGCCTCCTCGTCCCGGGGATCGCCGCGCTCTTCCTGAAGAAGAGGGCCCCCCTGGCCGGGCTCCTGGCCCTTCTCCTAGGCGGCGGCCACGCCCTCCTCTCCTTCCTCGGGGAATCCGGGCTCACGGTCGTTCCCCTGCCGCCCTGGCCGCGGTCGCTCCCTCTCGGCGTCGCCCTCGGCGCCGGGGGCTTCCTGGCCGGCCTGGCCGTCGACCGGATCCGGGCCCGCCGGCCCCGCGCGGCCGACCCCCTCGCTTGACTTTTCCGCCGAAATGGATAAAAAGGTAGAGGACACGGAGGGAATAATGAAGAAGATCCTGTTCGTTCTCGCAATGGCCGCTCTCCTGGCCGGCCCGGCCCTGGCCCAGACGGTCGCCGAACACATCGCCATGGGCGACGAGGCCTACGCCGCGTTCGACGACCAGAAGGCGCTCGAGCACTACCAGGAGGCCCTGAAGCTCGAGCCCGGGTGCTACGAGGCCATGTGGAAGGCCTCGCGGGCCATGGTCGACATCGCCGACGTCATCCCGGCGTCGGACAAGGACATCAAGGCCCGCCAGCTGAAGATGTACACCGAGGCCACCGCGCTCGCCAGGAAGGCCGCGGCCGCCGACCCCAACGACACGTGGGGGCACTTCCAGCTGGCGGCGGCCAACGGCAAGCGCCTTCTCCTGCTCGGCAAGAAGCAGCAGATCGAGGCCTCGAAGGACGTCCGGGACTCGATCGAGAAGGCCCTCGAGCTCGACCCGAACAACCACCTCGCCCACCACGCCTACGGCCGCTGGCACCGCAGGATGGACGAGATCGGCGGCGCCAAGCGCGCCTTCGGCAGCATCCTCTACGGATCCATCCCCAAGGGCTCCTACACCGAGTCGGAAAAGTACCTGCGCAAGGCGATCGAGCTGCACCCCGAGTACGCCAACCACTACCTCGAGCTCGGCCGGACGCTGGTCGCCCTGAAGAGGCACGCCGAGGCGGAGGAGGCCTTCCAGAAGGCCGTCGACCTGCCCAAGACGACCTCCAAGGACGACGTCGTGAAGGCCGAGGCCCAGGCGGAGCTGGCGGCCCTGGCGGCGAAGAAGAAGAAATAGCGG
>CAZFBC010000087.1:5244-9948 GCA_964517245.1 uncultured Eubacteriales bacterium
GAGAACACCTGGGCGGTGAAGACCTCGATCTTCGCCCCTTTTTTCCACGCGTCGGGGGGCAGGCCCGCCTTCAGGCAGCCGTGCCCGAGGTAGGTTTCCCTGTCCCAGCCGTGCTCGACCGGGACCTGGGGCAGGAGCAGGCCCTTGTTCCAGCCTTGGGAGACGATGATGCCGTGCCGGCCGACCTCGACCTCTCCGGGATCGCCGACGGGCTCGGGCAGGCCCAGGACCGAGATCTCGATCCCGAGCCTTCCCATCTCGTCGGGGCGGAGCGGCTCGAACCGCGTGTCCTGGCTGGCGGCGGCGACGGCCATCTCGACGACGGTCTCGTCGAGGGGCTTGACCGGCAGGGGGTAGCCGATGCAGCCGCGCAGGTCCCCCTCCACCGTCAGGGTGACGAAGGCGCCCCGCTTCTCCTTGAGGACGCCTTTCCCGGCCGGGACGCGGAGGCGGCCGCCGGTCTCGAAATAGCGCTCGAGCGCCCCGCGGGCCAGCGCGAGGCAGGCCCGCTCCTCGTCGGGTGTCAGGGGTTCACTCACGGGCCTTCTCCTTGGCCGCCGGCGCGAACGGGACCGGGACGAGGAGGAACCGCCGCTCGAACTCGACCGCGAACGGGCGGAGGCCCGGCGCCTTGGCGGAGCCTGTCATCGAGAGGACGAGCTTGCCGTACCAGGCCGGGCCCAGCACGGCCTTCCGGAACGCGGCGCCCGGGCGGAAGGCGAACAGGCCGACCGTCCGGCCCGGCCAGATCCCGTCGAGCCCGGCGAGCAGCCGCGCGTCCGGAGCGGTCCCCGGCCCCCCGGCCGCCACGGCCTTCTCCACGATGAACCGGGGCCCCCGCTTGTGCCCGACGAGCGCGCCCCACGTCCCCGGCTCCGGCCGGAAGACATAGAGGGCCTCGATCTCGCGTCGCGCCTCGGGCGTGATGAGAACGTCCACGCGCCGATTATAGCACTCTTTCGGGATTATTGACTCCCGGGCGAGTTTGGCATTAAGATGCCCCCGGGGATCGAAAATGAAGTACGAGCTCGTCGTCGTCGGCGCCCTCGAGACCAACTGCTACCTCGTCTACTGCGAGGAGACGCGCGCCTGCGCCGTCATCGACCCCGGCGCCGAACACGAGAAGATCGTCGCGGCCATCGCCGACCTCGAGCTCAAGCCCGTCGTCGTCCTCAACACCCACGGCCACGTCGACCACATCGGCGCCAACGCCGACATCGTCGAGAAATACGCCGTCCCGCTGGCCATGCACGCCGCCGACGCCGGCATGCTCCAGGTCTCCGACCACATCGAGCTCAGCCTGCTGCTCGGGGCCAGGAATTCGCCGCCCCCCGACCGCCTCCTGGCCGAGGGCGACGAGATCGAGGTCGGCCGGGCCTCGCTCCGGGTCATCCACATCCCCGGGCACTCGCCCGGGAGCGTCGGCTTCCTCCAGGGCGGCGTCCTGTTCTCCGGGGACACGATCTTCTGCGGCGGCGTCGGCCGGACCGACCTCTCCGGCGGGTCCTGGAAGGAGCTGGAGAGCTCGATCCGCGACCGCATCCTCACGCTCCCCGGCGAGACGGTCGTCCTGCCCGGCCACGGCCCCCGGACGACGGTCGGGCAGGAGCGCGACTCCAACCCCTTCCTGACATGAAGCCGCCCGCTTCCTCGGCCGAGGACGCCCTGCGCCTCTACCTCGAGTACCTGACCGTCGAGAAGGGCCTGGCCGGGAACACCGTGGCGGCCTACGCCCGGGACATCGGCAAGCTCGTCGACTTCGTCAAGTCCGGCCGCGTCCCCTGGAACCGCGTCTCCGAGGAGACGCTGTCCGCGTTCGTCCACCGGGAGAGCCGGGCCGGCCTGTCGGCCCGGTCCATGGCCCGCCTGGTCTCGGCGCTGCGCTCCTTCTTCCGGTTCCTCGTCCTCGGCGGCTACGTCAAGAAGGACCCGACGTCGCTGCTGACCACGCCCTCGACCTGGCTGGCCCTGCCGAAGTTCCTGACGGTCGGGGAGGTCGAGGCCCTGCTCGCCGCCCCCGACGCGAACAAGCCGCACGGCGTGAGGGACCGGGCCATGCTCGAGGTCCTCTACGGCTCGGGGCTGAGGGTCTCGGAGCTGGCCGCCCTGAAGCTGGCCGAGGTCAACCTCGAGGACGGCTTCCTCGTCTGCCGGGGCAAGGGCGGCAAGGAGAGGATCGTCCCGCTGGGCCGCACGGCCTGCGACGCGGTCAAGCGCTACCTGGCCGAGGTCCGGCCCCTCGTCGACAAGGGCGGCCGCGAGGAGCTCTTCCTGTCGCGCCGCGGCCGGCCCTTCACCCGCCAGGGCCTGTGGAAGCTCCTCCTCAAGCACGCGTCCCGGGCCGGGCTCGCCGGCGCGATCCATCCCCACGTCCTGCGGCACTCCTTCGCCACCCACCTGCTCGAGGGCGGGGCCGACCTGCGCTCGGTCCAGCTCATGCTCGGCCACAGCCAGATCACGACGACGCAGATCTACACGCACGTCAGCCGGGAGCGGCTCCGGCGCGTGTACGACAAGTTCCACCCGAGGGCCTGACGGAGGGCCGCGGCGGGCGGCCGGGGGGTCAGCGGGCGCGCGCGGCGACGGCGAGGACGGCCTCGGCCGCGTGGCTTTGGACGAGGACGAGGGGCCGGCCCGCGCCGACGGTCCTGATCCGCCGCCATTCCCAGGAGAAGGACCGCTCGGCGGACCGCCGCCCGAAGTCCGACGCCGGGACGGCGATCCGGCTCGAGCCGCGCCGGACGAGATCGCCGTAGCGCAGGCCGGGGGGGCCGGGGCCGCGGCCGGGCGGCCGCGGCATCTCCAGGACGATGCCGACGGGGGAGGGGCCGACGGCCAGGGCGACGTCGGCCACTTCGAAGTCGAACTCGACCTCCCGGCCCGTCCGGAGGGCGTAGTTGAGGCGCAGGGCGGGCGCGGGCGGCCCGCCCTCCTTCCCGAGGCTCCACTCCAGGACCTCCGTCCTGACGTGGACGAGCAGGAAGTCGTCTCCGTCCGGCTCCAGCCGTCCCTCCCAGCGGGCCCGGCACACGAAGTCCCCGGCGACCGGCTCCGGCCCGCCCAGAAGGGAGAACTCGCCCCTGACGGAGACGGTCAGGCGGACCTCCCACCCGTCGGGCCCCGCGGCCGGCGCCGGGCCGTCCGGGCCGGCGCCGAGGGCCAGGCCGGCCAGGGCCAGAAGCGCCCCGGCGGGGCCCCGGAGGCGCCGGGCGAAACCTTTTCCCGACCTTTCCCGTATCATCGCGTGACCGCGTTCCCATTGTACCCCGGCCCGCCGGCCCTTGACAATCGGCGCCCCGGGGAGTATCTTGGGTGAACTGTAAAGTTCAAGAAGTAAACTCGTAAGTTCATTCTCTTAATCCCGAGGTCCAAAATCATGAAAACGAGCGATGTCCGCCGTGAGCGCGAGCTCCGCCGCCGCGAGGAGTACCGCGAGATGGTCATCCGCGCGGCCGAACGGGTCATCCTGCGGAAGAGCTACAGCGCCATGACCATGGACGACGTCGCCCGCGAGGCCCACCTGTCCAAGGCCACGGTCTACAAGTACGTCGCCGGCAAGGGCGCCCTGCTCGCGGAGATCATGGGCCACCAGATCGAGAGCGTGCGGGCGCTCGCGGCCGGGATCGTCGCCGGCCCCGGCAGCGCCGCCGAAAGGCTCGGCGGGCTCGTCCGCGTGGTCCTCCAGAACAGCGAGGACACGCGGCACTTCAACCGGATCCTAGTGATGGACAAGGCCATGCTCAGGCTCATGCGCGTCTTCCACCACCCGGCGGGCCGGACGGGCGGCCTGTCGCCCGCGGACCGGAAGATCCCGGCCATGCTCCGGCAGAAGCGCCGGGAGATCGTCGACCTCGGCGCCCGGGTCCTCCGGGAGGGCATCGCCTCCGGGGAGTTCAGGAGCATGGACACCGACCGGGCCTCGGCCTTCATCGAGGCCGTCCTCCAGGGCTACACCCACATGCGCTTCTGGGAGGGCGACGCGCCGCTCTCGCCCACGGCCGCGGCCGACCTGACCCGCTTCATCATCGAGGGGATCCGGGCCCCCCAACGTCCCGGCAAGGAGAGATGACATGAAAAAGACAGCCGTCGCGCTGATCGTCCTGACGCTCGCCGTCCTGGGGCCGGCCGGACTGGCCGCCCAGGAGGCCGGGCCCGGGCTCGTCCTGACCCTGGAAGAGGCCATCGACCTGGCCCTCGGCCAGAACCCCTTCCACCTGGCCACGCGGGAGCAGGAGAACCAGGCCCGGGCCGGCGTCCGCCAGGCCAGGGCCGGCTTCTTCCCGACCCTCAACGCCCAGGGGACCGACACCGTGGCCGAGAAGCTCTTCACCCTGGAGTTCCCGTCCATGATCCCGGGCGAGCCCCCGACGGAGATCTCCGTCGACTTCACCAAGGACTACCAGGTGGCCTTCTCCCTGGGCGTGCCCCTGTTCACCGGGGGGCGCCTCCTGGCCGGCTACAAGCAGGCCAAGTACGGCCTCGAGGCCAGCCGGGAGTCGGTCCGCCTGTCCGAGCAGGAGACGGTCTACAACGTCAAGCGGGCCTTCTACGGCTACCTCCTGGCCCGCGAGTTCTCGTCGGTCGCCGAGGAGGCCCTGACCCTGGCCGAGAAGTTCCGCGAGAACGTCAAGAACCTCTACGAGGTCGGCATGGCCTCGAAGTTCGACCTCCTCCGCTCGGAGGTCCAGGTGGCCAACCTCAAGC
>CAZFBC010000088.1:0-6808 GCA_964517245.1 uncultured Eubacteriales bacterium
GGAATACAAGCTGGGGACCGAGGTCAAGACGGTCATCGAGATCGTGGCCGACGCCCTGGTCCTGCCGTCGCGCGAAAAGCAGCCCTGACCCGCTTCCCGCCCCCGCGGCCGCCTACTTGATCGACGTGTTGATGACGCTGTAAATAGCCGTCTCGGGGATGATCTGGCTCGTGCCGCCGGAGTTGTAAAGGACGAAATGGACCCGGCCACAGGCCGGCGGAAAGAAATGGCTCCTCGGGCAGGACTCGAACCTGCAACCTAGTGGTTAACAGCCACCCGCTCTGCCGATTGAGCTACCGAGGAGCAGGCCGTGCTAATTTAGCAAAAAGGTTCCCAAAAGGCAAGGCGCCCATCGGACATCGGACGAACGACGCTAGAACCGGTAGCTGGCCTGCTTGGCCATCTTGCGGTAGTCGTCGCCCGTCATCTCGACGACCTTGCACATCTCGTAGATGCGCGACCGGAGCCGGACGCCGATGCGGTCGATGAGGCTGTCCCCGCCCTTCTTGTAGAACGAGTCGCGCTTGTCCTCGTCCTCGTCGGTGTCGGGGTAGTTGGTCGTGAAGATGGTCATCTTCTTGTGGTTGTAGCGGTGGTTGATGATGTAGAAGACGGTCTCCTCGACCCAGGCCGTCGTCCGCTTCGCCCCGAGCTCGTCGAGGACCAGGACCTCGGACGAAAAGACCGGGGCGAGGACGTCGGATTCGTTCAGCGCGGACTCGGGCGTGAACGTGGCCTGGATCTCCCGCATGAGGTCGCGGAAGTCGTAGAAGATGCAGGCCGCGTCCTTGGCGCGCATGAGCTCCTGGATGATGGCCGCGGCCAGATGGGTCTTCCCCACGCCGCACGGCCCGATGAAGAGGAGGCCGACGTCCTGGGCCGGGAAGTTCTTGACGAACTGCCTCGAGATCTTGAGGGCGTCCCGGTGGGAGTCGTTGTGGACCTCGAAGCTGTCCAGGCTGCAGGCCCGGTACCTCCGGGGGATGTTGGCCTGGTCGAGCAGGGACCGCTTCCAGCGGTCCGTGAAGCAGGCGCAGCGCTTGGCCAGCGGGGATCGGCCGGCCTCCTCGAGGAGCCAGCCCGTCCCCCCGCACTTCGGGCACGGTTTCTCTTGGCTCAATTCAGGTAACCTCTGAGATGTTGGAGCTTCTGCTGCCGGCCGAGCTTGCGCATGGCCTTCTGTTCGATCTGACGGATCCTCTCCCGGGTCAGGTTCAGCCGGCCGCCGATCTCCTGGAGGGTCAGCGGCCGGTCGTCGTCCAGCCCGAAGCGCAATTTTAGCACAAGCGCCTCTTTCTCATCCAGCTCGCCGAGGACCCCGCGGATCTCCTGCTGGATCCAGGCCTTGATGATCCCCTCCTCGAACGAGGGCGAGGAGGCGTCGCTCATGCGGTCCTCGGCCTCGTGGTCCTCGTCGTCGATCCTCTTGCTGAGGGACAGGTAGCGCTCGTCGAGGACCTCGAGGTCCTCGACGTCGGCCTCGGTGAGGCCCATGGCCCCGGCGACCTCCTCCCGGGTGGGCTCCCGTCCGAGCTCGGCGTTGAGCTCGGCCCGCTTCTTGTTCATGCGGGAGACCTGGTCGGCCAGTTTCTGGGGGATGCTGTAGGCGCGCGCGTTGTGCGTCAGGGCGTGGAAGACGGCCTGGCGGATCCACCAGACGGCGTAGGAGACGAAGCGGACGCCCCGGGTCGGGTCGTAGCGCTTGGCCGCCTCGATCAGGCCGACATTGCCCTCGTCGATGAGGTCGAGCAGGCCCAGGCCCATGCCCCGGTATTTCTTGACGTAGGAGACGACGAACTTGAGGTTGGATTTGACCAGGGCCTGCAGGGCCTCCGGATCGCCCTGCCGGATCCGCTCCCCGAGCGCCTTCTCCTCGTCCTCGGTCAGGGCCGGGAAGCCGGCGATCGCGGCGAGGTAGTGCCGAAGGTTTCTCGACTCGAAGAAATCCCGGTAGTCCATCCCTTACCCGTCGCGATCGGCGACCTTGACGACGCCTCCCGGCCGCACGCTGACCAGGGCCCGCTTCCGGGCCTCGAACTCGTCCTCCTTGCCCTGGAAGAACTCGCGCTGCACGTAGTCGAGCAGCTCGTTGACCTCGGCCTCGATGCGCTCGATCTTGGCCCTCATGTTGAGGACGACCTCGACCCCGGCCAGATTGATCCCGAGGTCGCGGATGAGGTTGAGGATGATCTCGAGCCGCTTGAGGTCCTCGGCCGAGTAGAGCCGGGTGTTGCCCTCGCTCCGTGAGGGCGCGAGCAGGCCCTCCCTCTCGTAGAGGCGGAGGGTCTGCGGGTGGATGTTGTACATCTGGGCGACGCTCGATATGTGGTAATACCGGCAGGGCCCCGCTTTCGTTTCCTTGCGCGCCTTGGTCATGTCAGTTCATCCCCGCGGTCTGCCTCGGGTTCGGGCCCGAGAGCTTCTCGAGCTCCTTCATCATCTCGCGGATCCGCTCGTTCGCGAACGGAGGCGGGACGATGTAGACCTCGGCGTACTCGTCGCCCCGGCTCTTGCGACCGGCCAGGGGGGCGCCCTGCTCTCTGATGCGGAACTTCTGCCCCGACTTCGTCCCGGGCGGGATGCGGATGGTCGTCTTGCCCCAGAGGGTCGGCACCTCGACCTTGGCCCCGAGCGTCGCTTCGGGGACCGAGATCGGCACCTTGATCGAAATATTGGCTCCTTCCCGGCGGAAGAAGGCGTGCGGCGCGACCTCGACGACGATGTAGAGGTCGCCCGGAGGGCCGCCGGCCCGCCCGGCGTTGCCCCGCCCGGGGACGCGGACTTTGGAGCCGTTGTCGATGCCGGCGGGGATGCGGACGGAGATGAGGTCGGACTTCTGGACGGCGCTGTGGCCGCCGCAGGTCCGGCACGGGTCGCCGGGGGCTTCGCCGGTGCCGCCGCAAGCTTCACACGCCCCCGAGAACCTCATGAAGCCGCGCTGGACCGTTCCCCGGCCCGTGCCCCCGCAGGCCGGGCAGGGCCGCTTGCGCCCGCTCGGGACGTGGCCGCGCCCGCCGCAGGCGGCGCAGGCGGCCGTCCGGTTGACCCGAAGGCGCGTCTGGACGCCGTGGATGGCGTCCTCGAACCCGATCTTCATCGAGTAGTGGAGGTCCTCCCCTCGCTCGGGCCCGCCGGCGCCCGCCGCGGCTCCCCGCGCGCCGGCGCCCGCGCCGAAGATGTTGGCGAAGAAGTCCCGGAACGTCGAAGAGCCGTAGTCGGAGAAGTCGAAGCCCTCGAACCCGGGCCCTCCGGTCCCGCCCGGGCCGGCGCCCGGAGGGACGCCCCCCAGGTCGCCGAACTGGTCGTACTGGGCCCGCTTCTTCGGGTCGCTGATGACCGCGTAGGCCTCCTGGATCTCCTTGAACCGGGACTCCGCCGTCTTGTCCCCGGGATTGAGGTCGGGATGATACTTCCGGGCGAGCTTCCGGTAGGCCTTCTTGACGTCGGCCGGGGCCGCGTCCCGAGAGACGCCCAGGATATGATAGTAGTCTTTCGCCATGACCTCACCTCGGACAGTCTGCGGCCCCCCCGGGAGGCCCCGGTGTATCCGTCAGAGGCCGCCGGGCCTAGTTCTTTTTCTCGTCGTCGACGACTTCGGCGTCGATGACCTCGCCCTCCGCCTCGTTCGGGGCTCCTCCCCCGCCGTCGCCGCTCCCGGCCTGCTGTCCGGCGCCCGGATCGAAGCCGGGACCGCCGTCCGGGCCGGGGCCCTGCTGGGCGCCGGCCTGCCGGTACATCATCTCGGTCAGCTTGTGCGAGGCTTTGGACAGGTCCTCGGCGGCCCGGCGGATGCGCTCGAGGTCGTCGCTCTCGATGGCCGCCTTGGTGTTCTCGATCTCCTTCTGCACCCGGTCGGCCTCGTCGGCCGGGAACTTGTCCTTGTTCTCGCGCAGGAGCTTCTCCAGGCTGTAGACGAGCTGGTCGGCGTGGTTCTTGGCGTCGATCGTCTCGCGCCGCTTCTTGTCGTCGGCGGCGTTGGCCTCGGCGTCCTTGACCATGCGGTCGATCTCCTTCTCGTCGAGGCCGCCGTGCCCGGTGATGGTGATGGCCTGCTGCTTGCCCGTGCCCTGGTCCTTGGCCGAGACGTGGAGGATGCCGTTGGCGTCGATGTCGAAGGTCACCTCGACCTTGGGGATGCCCCGGGGGGCCGGCGGGATGCCGTCGAGGTGGAACCGTCCGAGCGTCCGATTGTGCGAGGCCATCTCACGCTCGCCCTGGAGGACGTGGATCTCGACGCTCGGCTGGTTGTCCGACGCGGTCGAGAAGGTCTCGGCCTTCCTCGTGGGGATGGTCGTGTTGCGCGGGATCATCCGGGTGAAGACGCCGCCGAGGGTCTCGATGCCGAGCGTCAGCGGGGTGACGTCGAGCAGGAGGACGTCCTTGACGTCGCCCGACAGGACGCCGCCCTGGATGGCCGCGCCGACGGCGACGACTTCGTCCGGGTTGACGCCCTTGTTGGGCTCCTTGCCGAAGAGCTCGTGGACGAGCTGCTGGATGCGGGGCATGCGCGTCTGGCCGCCGACCAGGATGACCTCGTGGATGTCGGAGGCCTTGAGGCCGGCGTCGGCCAGGGCCTGGCGGACCGGGGCGACGGAGCGCTGGACGAGGTCCTCGCAGAGCTGCTCGAGCTTGGCCCGGGTGATCTTCATCAGCAGGTGCCGCGGCCCGGAGGCGTCGGCCGTGATGAAGGGCAGGTTGATCTCGGTCTCGAGCGTCGTCGAGAGCTCGATCTTGGCCTTCTCGGCGGCCTCCTTGAGCCTCTGGATGGCCATCTTGTCCCGGGTCAGGTCGATGCCGGACTCCCGGCGGAACTCCTGGACGATCCAGTCCTGGACGCGCTGGTCGAGGTCGTCGCCGCCGAGGTGGGTGTCGCCGTTGGTCGCCTTGACTTCGACGACCCCCTCGCCGACCTCGAGGATGGAGATATCGAAGGTGCCGCCGCCGAAGTCGTAGACGGCGATGGTCTCGTCCTTCTTCTTGTCCACCCCGTAGGCCAAGGCCGCGGCCGTCGGCTCGTTGATGATCCGCTCGACCTTGAGCCCGGCGATCTGGCCGGCGTCCTTGGTGGCCTTGCGCTGGCTGTCGTTGAAGTAGGCCGGGACGGTGATGACGGCCCGGTCGACCTTCTCGCCGAGGTAGTCCTCGGCGGCTTTTTTGAGCTTCTGGAGGATGAAGGCCGAGATCTCGGGCGGGGCGTAGAGCTTGCCGTTGGCCTCGACCCGGACGTCCCCGTTCGACGCCTCGGTCACCTTGAACGGGACCTGCTTGATCTCCTGGCCGACCTCGCCGAAGCGCCGGCCCATGAACCTCTTGATCGAGTAAATGGTGTTCTCGGGATTCGTCACCCTCTGCCTCTTGGCGACCTGGCCGACCAGAATCTCGCCCTTGGCCGAAACGGCGACGACCGACGGGGTCGTCCGGCCGCCTTCCTCGTTGGGGATGACGGTGGATTTCTCGCCTTCCTGAATGGCCACGACCGAGTTCGTCGTGCCCAGATCGATGCCTATGATCTTGCCCATTGCGTTCCTCCTGATGATGTCGATTTAGCGAAGACGTATTATATAATCTTAGTCTTGCGTTGTCAATTTGAATCTGGAAAAATATTCCGATATTTCATAACCATTTACTTTTCAACAGCTTTTAAAGGATCAATCCCTTGATGCCGTCGAAAAAATGCCAGTAGATCGCCTGGGCGTCCTTGTCCTCGTCGAAGGTCAGCTCGAGCACCGAGAGCGGTTTTCCATCGCGGGACCCGAACAGGTTCCGCAGCGGCTGCTCGACGTACCAGCGCAGGGCGTCCCTGAGCGTGCCGGCGAGGCCGCGCGATCCCGCCCCGGCCGACTTGACGCTAACGTGAAGACCGTTGTCGAAATCGAGGCTGAACCGCTTCGGCATATCCTTGAGCTCCAGGGCCTCGAGATCGAACTCGGCCCCGGTCGCCGCCGCGGACGGCTTGGCCGCGGGCTCCGGCTCCGGCTCACCGGTCCCGCCCGGCTTTATGACGATCCTCTCCGGCGCCCTGAGCGTCGTCTTCTTGACCATCTCGACCGTGCCGGCGAAGTTCGGCTGTCCCCAGAACCTTATGGCTTGCAGCGGCCACGACCTGAGCACCATCCCCCTGACCCTCAGCTCGAGCCGCCGGCTGAGGACGTCGAGGACGAAGTAGAAGTCCGATCCCTTGGCCAGCGTGTACTCCGAGGCCAGAGCGTCCTGTCGCTTGGCCAGCGCCTTCCTGTCCGCCCCGTCCACCGGGGCCGCGCAGACGAGAGCGGCCGCCATCAGCAAGGCCGCCAGCGCCGCCCGTCCTCTCATGATCTCACGCTCGCTGTTCCCCTCAGTAGATGTAGATCTTCGCCCCGATCGGGACGGCTTTGAACACGGCCTTGAGGTCCTCGTCCCCGACCCGGACACAGCCGTGGGTGACGTTCCTTCCCAGGAGACGCGTGTAGAGCGTGCCGTGGATGAAATAGCCCTGGCCGAAGCCCAGGGCGTAGTCGCCCAGGGTGCCCGACTCGATCCGGTCCTCCAGGACCTTCGGGATGGTCTCTCCCTCCTCGATGAAGGCCCAGTCCGGCTTGACCCAATAGGGATTCGTGATCTTGGACTTGACGTTGAACTCGCCGCGCGGGGTGTCGAAGACCCAGGTCCTCTTCTTGCCGCCCGGCTCCTCGAGGACGACGCCGCTACCGCAGGAGACGATCGCGGTCCTGAGGACCTTCTCGCCCTCCTTGAGATAGAGCCTGTTCTCGGCCGTGTCGATGACGATGTACAGGCCCCTCGGCAGGAGCCCGGTCATCCTCTTCTCGAG
>CAZFBC010000088.1:6818-9887 GCA_964517245.1 uncultured Eubacteriales bacterium
AAGGCCACGGCACCGGGCTCGGGCTTTCGGTGGCCTTCGGCATCATCCAGAACCACGACGGACGCATCGACGTCGAAAGCGCTCCCGGAAAGGGAGCCGCCTTCACAATCACCCTTCCCATGCTGAGCCCGGTCATCCTCTTCTCGAGCTGCTGGACGCTCTTCTCGACCCTGGCCGCGTCCGTCCCGGCCCCGGCGACGCTTCCCGCCTCGCCCGGGGACGGCCACGTCGAGGCCTGCTTCCAGCCGATGAAGTAGGCCGCGCCGACGACGGAGAGGAAGCCGAGCCAGGCCAGCGCGGCCGCGGCGATGAGGATGCGCCTGGTCATGTCACTTGTCCCGGATGGCCTTGACGACGTAGTTCTCGAGCTCCATCGTCCCGATGATCGTGACCGGGGTCCCGACCTTGACAAGGGCGTAGAGCTCGTCCATCTTGTCGTTGTCGAGGGACACGCATCCCCGGGTCAGGCTGTCCTGCCCGCCGCCGTGGATCTCGACGTCCCCGCCGATGCCGACCGAGCGCGGGATGTTGCCCTTCGCCTTCTCCCGGGCGAACCACCGCCTGTCCTCGTCGTTGGGATAGTCGATGAGCAGGGCCTTGTGATAGAGGCTCCTGGGGATCTTCCGGATGACGGCGTAGCGGCCTTCGGGCGTGGCGTTGTCGCCGGAGAAGCGCTTGTCGGCCAGCCCGTTGAAGCCCAGGCCGACCTCGTAGGTCCTGAAGAGCGCGCCGCTCCTGTAGACGGCGAGCCGGCGCTCGAGCTTGCTGACGATGATCGCCGTCGTCCCCCGCTTCTTCGACTCGGCGACCGTGGCCTCGGCCGCCTTGGCCCAGGCCGCGACCTGGCCCGGGTCGAGGTAGCGCGAGATGTGGGCGATGACCGTCCTCTCGGCCTCGGCGGCGAGGCCTGAAGCGGCGGCGATCCTGGCCTCGGCGGCCTCGAACCGGGACTGCCCGATCAGGACATCGGCCTCGGCCAGAGCCAGAGAGGCCCGGGTCAGCCGCTTCCTCCCCTCTCCCCGCTCGACGAGCGACAGGGTCAGCTCGTCCAGGGTCCGGAGCCGCCGCCGCACGGCGGCGGCCTTCCCGGAGAGGGCGGAGGTCCTGTCGGCGACGAGCGCCTCGACCGTCGCCTTGAGGACGGCGCCGGCGATGAGCACGGCGGCAAAATCCTGGCGCACGCGGTCGTAGCTTCGGTACCAGCCCAGCTTGAGGTTCTCGCGCGCGAGGGACCGGCGGGCGGAATTCAGCATCTGGAGGTAGGCCGCGTGCTCCTGGCTGGCGAAAAGGGAAACACCGGCCCTCCGAAGGTCCTGTTCCTGAAGGTCGGCTTCAAGAACCTCCGGAGGGACCGGCGCGGTTCGACAACCGGAAAGCCAAACAGCCAGTAAAAGGACGGCTGTTCTGCGAGATCTCAAGGTCCGGAGACTTACCTCTTGACCTTGAGGATGGCGGCGTTGATCTGCTCGACGATCGCGGCGGCCTTGTCCTTGATGATCATGGCCTTGTCCTTGGCCCCGAAATAATCCTCGGCGGCCAGGGCGGCGTCGACGTCGGCCATCGAAGCCTCGATGCCGGCCAGGTCGGCCTTCATGGCCTCGATGTCGGCCTTGGTGCCCTTGCCCTTGGGGGCCTTCTCGATGAGGGCCATGGCCTCGTCGTAGACGGCCTTGGCCTCGGCGATGGCGGTCTCGGCCTCGGCCTTGGCCTCGGCGATCCGTCCGGGGATGAGGCCCTTGACGGTCTCGGCGTCGGCGACGACCTGGGTCAGCATCTCCTTGGCCGGCCCGTACTTCTTGAAGAATTTCTTGGACTGGGCCGTGACGGCGTCGAGGGCGGCCTGGAGGTCGCCGTTGAGCTTGTTCAGCTCGTCCTTCGCGTAGACGCCGCCCTTGGCGTCGATGACGCTCTGGATGGCCGCCTTGGCGGCGTCCATCATCTGGACGGGTTGCTTGGCGCAGCTCGTGAACGCGAACACGACGATGAGCGCCAGGGAAAGGCCTTTCACGATGTTCTTCATGATGTTACCTCCTGTGGTATCTTTGTATAGATGACGTGATTCAGGCGTCGGGGCTTAGGGTTGACGAGAAGGCCGGAAACGAGCGGTCGCTCTGTTCCTCCATCGAAGCACTGCACTCTCTGGTCGTCATCCGATGGCTAAACGGATAACTTGTTCTTTTTATACCACAACCCGAAAGCCGTTGTCAAATCGCCCGGCCCGGATTCACTTGTCCGGGTCGATGATGACGCCTTCCGCCATCTTCTTCTGGACGTCCTCGCGCGAGGCCCGGATGATCTCCTCGGCCATCTTGAAACGGACGTCGGCCGGGTAGTCGAAGCGGGCGACGCCCTGTTTGATGGCCATCGTCCCCACGGCCACGGCCTCGCGGGGGAAGACCTCCCACTCGTCCATGTTCGGGATGATGTAATCTTCGTGGATGCCCTTGTCCTCGGCGACCTTGGCCAGCTCGCGGGCGGCGGCGATGCACATCTCGTCGGTGACCGTCTTGGCCCGGACGTCGAGAGCGCCCCGGAAGATGCCCGGGAAGCCCAGCGAGTTATTGACCTGGTTGGGGAAATCGGACCGGCCGGTGGCGACGATGCGGGCGCCGGCCTCCTTGGCCTCCCAGGGCCAGATCTCAGGGATGGGATTGGCCTCGGCGAAGACGATGGCGTCCTTGGCCATGGCCTTGACCCATTCGGGCTTGATCGTGCCGGGTCCGGGCGTGGACGCGCTGATGAGAACGTCGGCGCCCACGAGGGCGTCGGCGATCGAACCCTGCCTGCTCTTGGGATTGGTCCGCAGGCAGAGGTCCCACTTCTCCTTGAACTTGGCCTGCAGCGTCTCCTTGTCGGCCCGGTCGCGGGACAGGATGCCCTTGGAGTCGACCGAGAGCATGTTGGCGCCGTTGGCCCCGGCGGCCATGGTCATCCGGGCGATGTTGATGCCCGAAGCGCCCGCCCCGACGACGGTGATCTTCGCCTCCGCGATGTCCTTGCCGACGATCTTGAGGGCGTTGATCAGGCCGGCCACGGTGACGCAGGCCGTGCCCTGCTGGTCGTCGTGCC
>CAZFBC010000089.1:0-9607 GCA_964517245.1 uncultured Eubacteriales bacterium
GTCGGGCACGACGTCGCCCTCGAGGCCGAAGCGGATGCCCAGCTTCTCGGCCAGCTGATAGGCGCCGTAGAGGACGCCCGCTCCGCCACCGCCGGCGACGAGGACGGTGCCCGCGGCCCGGCCCGTCAGCGTTTTCAGCCAATAGTCCTCGGGCCCGAGCGACGCGACCTTCGCCGGGGCGTCGGCGTCCAGTCCGAGGGCCAAGACCCCGCCCTTTTCCAGGACGGCCACGGACCCCGCCGGGACGCGGGAGAACGAGCGGACCTCCCTGATCGCCGGCAGCTCTCCCGTCCTCGCGTAGATGTAGCGGCGGACCTCCGCGGCGGCGGCCCGCTCGTGCCAGGAGGCGTTCCGGGCCACGGCGATGTCGGGGACGGCGCCTTTCCTGGCGCACGCGGCCGGGAAGAGCACGGCGACGGCCAGGAGAACTTGGAGCAGCCGGCGGTCCGGACGTTGTGTCATCAGAGTCACCTTGGGCCCGTTGCCCCTCATTCTAGTACAGGAGCCCCGCCAATTCAACGCGCGCCCGGGGACGCGGATTGACGGGCCGCGAGCTCCCGCGATATGATCGGGGCGCCATGACCGTCCGGGAGAGATTCAACAGGGTCTTCCGCTGGGAGAAGCCGGACCGCGTCCCCGACATGGAGTTCGGCTACTGGGACAAGACGATCGCCGTCTGGCACGACCAGGGCCTGCCGCGCGAGTGCCGGACCAACGAGGACGTCGAGCGCCACCTGGGGCTGGAGGGGATCTCGGTCATCCCCGAGGCGCCGATCCGCAAGGGCCTGTTCCCGGCCTTCGAGGAGAGGACGGTCGAGGTCCGGGACGGGCGGCGCGTCGTCCGGACGAAGGACGGGGCCCTGACCGAGATGCTCGACTACGACTCCTCCATGCCCAAGTTCCTCAAGTTCGCCGTCGAGACGCGCGAGGACTGGGAGAGGTTGAGGGACGAGCGGCTCGATCCGGACGCGCCGGGGCGGGTCGGCGACGTCCCGGCGGCCGTCGGCGCGGCCCACGCGGCCGGGATGCCCATCCTCTTCCACTGCGGCTCGCTCTACGGCTGGCTCCGCGACTGGATGGGACTCGAGAACCTGTCCGTCGCCCTGATGACCGACCGGGACTGGGTCGAGGAGATGATGGAGCACGTCGCCCGGATGGACCTCGAGCTCATCGAGCGGCACATCCCGGGCGGCGGGGCGGTCGACGTGGCCTGGTGGTGGGAGGACATGTGCTACAACCACGGGCCGCTCATGTCCCCACGGCTCTTCGAGGAGCTCATGGTCCCTCGCTACAGGCGCATCACCGACGCCCTCAGGGCGAAGGGGATCTTCGTCAGCGTCCTCGACTGCGACGGCCGCATCTACGACCTCGTGCCGGGCTGGCTCCGCGGCGGCATCAACTGCATGTTCCCCGTCGAGGCGCTCCACACGGACCCCTGGAAGCTGAGAGAGGACCACGGAGAGAGCGTGCTCCTGCTCGGCGGCGTCGACAAGATGGCCCTGATCGCGGGGAAAGAGGCCATCGACCGGGAGCTCGAAAAGCTCCACCCCCTGGTCGAGCGGGGCGGCTACCTGCCGTGCGTCGACCACCGCGTCCCGCCGGACGTCACCTACGAGAACTACCTCTATTATTTAGAGAAAAAGAAGGCCATCCTTTAGTTCTTATGACTCCGTCCGGTAGAGCGCGACGGGGGGCCAGATCTCGGACTCGGGACGGTCGAACTTCATGAGCTCGACGGGAGCCCCGTTGTGGACGATGAAGGCGACCGTCAAGCCTTCCGTAGGGCTGTTCGGGGGGATGAGGACCTCCTGTCCGGCGATCGCGGCCTCGAGGTCGTCGACGACGAAGGCGACGTGGGGGACCGTCCTGACGAGCTCGGGCATGGGGCAGCCCGGGTCGAACTTCATCCACTCGATGCCGTAAGGGCTCTCCTCGAAGCCCGAGGCGTAGACCTTGAGCTCGGCGATGTGGTCCCCCTCCGGCAGGGGCCGGTCCGTGGGGATGCCGAGGTGGTGGTACCTCAGGACGGGCATGACGACACCTCCTCCGGCCCGGGCTCGCTTGAGATCAGGCGTTGGCCACCTTCTCCAGCCGCTTCATGATCGAGAATATGAAGGCGGCCGACAGGACGCAGGCGCCGGCCAGGACGGCCCACACCGCCCAGAGCGGAAAGCGCTCCCAGAAATAGGCGGTCACCCCGACGAGGGAGTTGCCGACGGCCGTGGCCGCGAACCAGCCGCCCTGCATCAGGCCCTTGTACTTGGGCGGGGCGACCTTGGAGACGAAAGAGATGCCGATCGGGCTGAGGAAGAGCTCGGCGATCGTCAGCATGAAATAGGTCGAGATGAGCCAGTAGACGGAGACCTGGGAGGCGGCCGGGGCGACCTGGCCGCCGAGGGCCTTCGGGCTCAGGAGGCCGATCGAGGCCACGATCAGGATGCCGTAGGCCGCGGCCGTCATGAGCATGCCGAAGCCGATCTTGCGCGGCGCGGACGGCTCCTTGCCCCTGCGGTTGAGCCAGCCGAAGAGGCCGACGGCGAGGGGCGTCAGGACGACGATGAAGAACGGGTTGAAGTGCTGGAACATCTGGGGCTGGAACGGATTGACCTCGCTGTATCCCCCGTAGCGGAGATAGGCCAGGGCGCCGAAGCCGAAGAACGAAAGGCCGCCCAGGACGCGGGCCAGCTTGCCCGAGGTTTTCCTGGCGAGGAAGACGAAACCGAGGACGGACAGGAAGACGGGCAGCAGGCCGGTCATATCGAACCAGAGGTTAGTGGCCTTGCCGACGCTGGGGACGGTATAGTCGCGGGCGAAGTAGGTCAGGGTCACGGCGCTCTGGTGGAAGGCCATCCAGAAGAAGATGACGACGAAGAAGACCAGGCCCAGGGCGACCAGGCGCTCGCGGGTCTGCTCGCGGCTGAGCTCGACGACCTGGGACTTCAGGGCCTCGGACTTGGACTTCTGGCGCTCGGTCAGGGCGGCCGCCGCGTAGTGCTTGCGGAAGGCCCAGAAGACGACCATCGAGACGATCAGGCTGAGGCAGGCGACGCCGAAGCCGAAGTGGTAGGACTTGCTCAGGGTGTTGACGTAATCCGTGGCGAAACGGCCCAGGGTGTCCAGGGTCACCGAGGCGTCCTGGCCCTGGGCGATGGACAGGAACGACGAGGCGTCGGCCAGCCTGCCCTTGAGGAAATCGTTGGCCAGGGCCGGGATGCGGGCGTCGTAGGTCAGGCCGGACCTGCCCATGATCCAGTTGCACACGGCCATGGAGGCCGACGGGGCGAACATGGCCCCGATGTTGATGCCCATGTAGAAGATGCTGAAGGCCCGGTCGCGCATCGGCGCGTACTTGGGATCGTCGTAGAGGTTGCCGACGAGGGCCTGGAGGTTGCCCTTGAACAGGCCCGTGCCCAGGGCGATGACGGTCAGGGCGGCGACGACGAGCGGGAACCCGGTGTTCATCACCGTCGGGAGGGCCAGCATGACGTAGCCGACGAACATGACGACGATGCCCAGGCTGATCGTCCGGCCGTAGCCGAGGAAGCGGTCGGCCAGGAAGCCGCCGAGCAGGGGGAAGATGTAGACGCCGACCAGGAAGGTCGCGTAGATGGACCCCGCGGCGGCCGCGGACAGGCCGTACTTCGCCTGCATGAACAGGACGAAGATGCTGACCATGGTGTAGAAACCGAAGCGCTCGCCCATGTTGGCGAAGAACGCCACGAACAGTCCCTTGGGATGTCCTTTGAACATGCTTCTCACTCTCCTTGTTTCAGCGCTTGCCGCCGAGGATCGAGCCCAGGACGCCGCGGAGGATCTGGCGGCCCAGGTTGCTGCCGACCGACCGGGCGGCGCTCTTGGCCATGGCCTCGATCAGGGTGTCCCTGGACCGTCCGGACGTGCGCCTGGGCGCCTGAGGCTGGGGATAGGGCGCGCGGCCCCGTCCCGCAGGAGGCGGGTACCCGTAGGGGGCCTGTTGCCGGGCCTGGGCTTCGGCCTGGGCTTGCGCCTGGGCTTCGGCCGCCGCCCTCTCGGCCCGCGCCTTGAGCATCTCGTAGGCCGACTCGCGGTCGACGGCCTTCTCGTAGTGGCCGAAGACGACCGAGCCCTGGACGACCGCCTGCCGCTCCGCCGGGGAGATCGGCCCGATGCGGCTCAGCGGCGGCAGGACGAGGGCCCGCTCCACGACGCCGGGCTGGCCCTTCTCGTCGAGGAAGGAGACGAGGGCCTCGCCGGTGCCGAGCTGGGTGATCTCCGTCTCGACGTCGACCCTGGCGTTCTGGCGGAACGTCTCGGCCGCCGCCCGGACGGCCTTCTGGTCGCGCGGCGTGAAGGCCCGCAGGGCGTGCTGGACGCGGTTGCCGAGCTGGCCGAGGACGACGTCGGGGACGTCGAGGGGGTTCTGGGTGACGAAGTAGATCCCGACCCCCTTCGAGCGGATGAGGCGGACGACCTGCTCGATCTTCTCCAGGAGCACCTGGGGGGCGTCGGTGAACAGGAGGTGGGCCTCGTCGAAGAAGAAGACCAGGCGGGGCTTGTCCTGGTCGCCGACTTCCGGCAGGCGCTCGAAGAGCTCCGCCATCAGCCAGAGGAGGAAGGTCGAATAGGCCCGGGGCGACAGCATCAGCTTGTCGGCGGCCAGGATGTTGATCAGCCCCCGGCCGCGGCCGTCCGTCTGCATGAGGTCGGAAAGGTCGAGGTCCGGCTCGCCGAAGAACCTGTCGGCGCCCTGGTCCTCGAGGGTCAGCAGGTTCCGCTGGATCGTCCCGACGCTGGCCGGGGAGATGCGGCCGTAGTCCGTCTCGAACTCGCCGGCGTGCTCCCCGGCGTACTGGGTCAGGGACCGGAGGTCCTTGAAGTCGAGCAGGTGGAGGCCGGTGTCGTCGGCGATGCGGAAGACGATGGACAGGACGCCGCTCTGGACGTCGTTGAGGTTGAGCAGGCGCGAGAGGAGGAGCGGCCCCATGTCGGACACGGTCGTCCGCACGGGGTGGCCCTGCTCGCCGAAGATGTCCCAAAAGGCGACCGGGCTGCCCTCGAAAGCGTGGTCGCCGAGCTTCATCCGGGCGACGCGCTCCTGGATCTTCGGGTTGGACGCGCCCGGCTGGCTGATCCCGGCCAGGTCGCCCTTGACGTCGGCCGCGAAGACGGGGACGCCGAGCCGGCTGAAGCGCTCGGCCATGACCTGGAGGGTGACGGTCTTGCCCGTGCCCGTCGCGCCGGCCACCAGCCCGTGCCGGTTGGCCATCCTCGGCAGGAGGAGCAGGTCCTTCTCGCCCCTGGCGATCAGCATGCCGTCGAGTGCCATCTCTCCCTCCTTGGTCCCGTTCCGCCCGGCCGGCTCACCAGCCGAGGCTCTCGCGCAGGAGACCGGCGACGGTCCGCTGCAGGGCCGCCCGGAAGGCCTCGACGGTCGAGACCTCCTCGCCGGTCCAGTAGTCCTTGACGAAAAGGGGCCGGCCGACGTTGACCTTGATCGTCGCCGGGACGCCCCACATGATGTGCGTGCCGAACAGGGACATCGGGGTCACGGGGACGGAGACCCCGTCCTCCTTGAACAGGTTGTAGGCCATGATGGAGACGCCCCGCCGGAATTCCTTGACGTACGGGTTGGGGTCCTTGGGGTGGACCCGGCCGCGGCCCTGCAGGGCGATGACCGCACGGCCCTTCCTCAGATAGTCCTGGCACTTGAGGACGGATTCGCGCTTGCTGCCGTACATGTCGACCGGGATGGTCCCGATGGCGGCGACGTGGTTCGAGATGTAGTCGACCATGAAATTGTAGAAGGGCCGGAGGATGACGTGGACGAAGCCGCCGAACCTCCCCATGTGGCGGTGGAGGTGGCGGAGGACGAGCTCGCTCGCGCCCTCCCGGGTGAAGATCATCTGGTTGGCCGTGAAATAGATCATCCGGGGCACGTTGCGAAGAAGGATGGAGACGTCCTGGTAGCTCCCGCAGTGGTTCCCGATGATGACATTCGGGCCCTCCAGGACGAAGTTCCCGCCGCCCCGGAGGTCGACCTTCTTGGGGAAGAGGAACAGGCGCGTCGCGGCGTCCAGGAATCTCCGGATGCCCTCGAATTCTTCTTCGTAGGTACCCATGGCCGCGGGGGTATTCTACCCAAACCGCCGCCCGAATTCAAAGCTTTCCGGGCCGCGGCCCGGGGCGCTTGCGAAGGCCGCGCGGGCGTGCTACTTTAGGGCCCATCACCAGGTCCAGGAGGCGCCCATGGTCACCCTGATCCGCGGCGGAGAGGTCTTCGCCCCCGAGCCGCTCGGCCGGAAGGACGTCCTGATCGCCGGAGGCGCCGTCGAGGCCGTGGCCGATCCGGGCCGGATCCGCCTGGGCGGCCTCGAGGCCGAAGTCGTCGAGGCCGACGGGGCCCTCGTCCTCCCCGGCCTCGTCGACCCGCACGTCCACATCCTGGGCGGCGGCGGGGAGGGCGGGCCGGCCACGCGGGCCCCCGAGATCCGGGTCGAGGACATCGTCGCGAGCGGCGTCACGACCGTCATCGGCTGCCTCGGCACGGACGGCGTCACACGCCACATGGCCTCGCTCCTGGCCAAGGCCCGGGCCCTCGAGATCGAGGGCGTCTCGACCTTCATCTTCTCCGGCTCCTACGAGATCCCCGTCCTGACCCTGACCGGCAGCGTCCGCTCCGACCTCGTCCTCGTCGACAAGGTCGTCGGCGCCGGCGAGATCGCCGTCAGCGACCACCGCTCCTCCCAGCCGACCTTCGACGAGATCGCGCGCCTGGCGGCCGAGTGCCGCGTCGGCGGGATGCTCGGCGGCAAGGCCGGCGTCCTCCATCTCCACCTCGGCGACGGCGCGCGCCGGCTCGACCCCCTCTTCCGCCTCGTCCGGGAGACGGAGATCCCCGTGACCCAGGTCGTCCCGACCCACGCCACCCGGAACCCGCGGCTTTTCGAACAGGCCCTCGAGTGGGTGGCCGCGGGCGGCTCGATCGACGTCACCGTCGGCCCGGACCCCGTTCCGCCCGACCCCGAGGTCCGCTTCGAGGACGCGGTCGCCGGCTTCCGCGGCCGGGGCCTCCCCTTCACCCGGCTGATGGCCAGCTCGGACGCCAACGGCAGCATCCCGGTCTTCGACGAGGCCGGCCGGCTCGTCCGGCTGGGCGTCGCCGCCGAAAAGGACCTGCTCCTCCGATTCCAGGGCCTCCTCCGCGCGGGGCTCCTGCCGCCCGAGACCGTCGCCCGCGTCTTTTCGACCAACGCCGCGGATTTCTACAAGCTCGGGAGGAAGGGCCGGATCGAGCCGGGCCGCGACGCCGACCTCGTCGTCCTCGACGGCGGTTTCGGCCTGACCGACGTCTTCGCCCGGGGGCGACGGCTGATGGCGGGGGGACGGCTGACCGTCCGCGGAACGTTCAGCGCCTAGGGGACGGCGGATGGCCGAAGACGCACGGCAAACAGCGACGGCGCCGCCCCCGGCCGCGGGGCGCCGGCCTCCGTTCGGCGTCGCCCTGGTCCCGCTCGTCGCCATGGCGCTTCTTCTCGGCGTCGGCTACGGGGTCTACAGGATCAAGGCCCAGGTCCTGCTCGTCGCCGCGGCCGTGATCACGGCCCTTCTGGGCCTCCTCCTCGGCTTCAGGTGGAAGGACATGGAGCGGGGCATCGTCGAGAGCATCCACAAGGCCATGCCGGCCATCCTGATCATGCTCTCGGTCGGCATCCTCGTCGGCTCCTGGATGGCCAGCGGCACCATCCCCATGGTCATCTACTACGGCCTGAAGCTCATCTCGCCCAAGTTCTTCCTGGCCACGGCCTGCCTCGTCTCGTCGGTCGTCGCCGTCGCCTCGGGCACGTCGTGGGGGACGATCGGGACGATCGGCGTCGCCTTCATCGGCATCGCCATGGGGCTCGGCATCCCCCTCGGCCCGGCGGCCGGGGCCGTCGTGGCCGGCGCCTATTTCGGCGACAAGATGTCGCCTCTCTCCGACATCCCCAACCTGGCCACGGTCGTCTCCGGCTCGAACCTCTTCGACCACATCCGGCACATGACCTGGTCGGCGGTCCCGGCCTGGCTGGCCGGCCTGGCCGTCTACGTCCTCGTCGGGCTGAGGTACGGCGCGACGACCGTCCGGTCGGAGACCCTCGACCTCATCCTCGGGACCCTCCGGGCGAACTTCCGCTTCAACCTCCTCCTTCTGCTGCCCATGGCCGTCATCTTCTATTTCGCCGTGACCAAGAAGCCGACCATCCCGGCCATGGTCCTGTCGTCGCTCGTGGCCGCGGCCCTGGCCGTCGTCGTCCAGAAGATCCCGCTCACGGTCGTGGCCACGGCGATGAACGCGGGGCTCCCGGCCAGGACGGGCGTCGAGGTCGTGGACAAACTCCTGGCCAAGGGCGGCATGATGAGCATGATGGAGACCCAGCTCATCGCCTTCACGGCTTTCGCCTACGGCGGCATCATGCAGAGCACGGGCTGCCTCGCCGTCATCCTGGACAAGGTGATGCGGTTCACGGGGCGCGTCTGGAGCCTGGTCCTGACGACGATCGGCGCGGCCGTCCTCTCGGCCATGATCACCGGCAGCTCCTACCTGTCGATGATCCTTCCCGCCGACCTCCTGGCGCCCGCGTACAGGAAAAAGGGCCTGGCCGCCAAGAACCTGTCGCGGATCATCGAGGAGAGCGGCGCCATCGTCGTCCCGCTCATCCCCTGGAGCATGGCCGGGGTCTACATCACGGGGACGCTGGGCGTGTCGACCTTCTCCTACCTGCCCTGGGCCTTCATGAACTATCTCTCGGTCGCGGTCCTCGCCCTCTTCGGCTTCACCGGTTGGACGATGGCCCCGCGCGTCCGGGAGGACGAGACCCAGGCGGGAAGCTGACGCCGCCCCCCGCCGGGACATCGGCCGGGGCGGAGGCCCCCCGAAGCGCCTAGAGCCGCAAGCACAGGCCGACGCCGAAGCTGGGGGCGAACGCGTCCAATCCCCCTTCGGGCAGCCAGAGCCGGAGGATCGCCCGCCCGTAAACGCCGAAACGGCGCCCGAGCCAGAGCTCTTCCCGGAATCCGATGTGGGCGCCGATGGCGTTGAGGTCCGTGTCCTGGGGATCGCCCACGCTGAGGCTCAGCCCCGCGAGGGCGACGGACCGGAGCCGCCCGGACCCGTAGGACCTCCAGAACCCGACGTCCAGCATCGCCCCCCCCAACCCGTCGAAGGCGCCCGATTCCATGATGAGGCCCCCGCCGAGACGGAGCCCGCCCCGCTTCGTCATGGGCAGGAGAAGGTCGGCCTCGAAGCCCCGGCCCCAGTTGGCATCCCAGAGACGGCTGGTGGCGAAGCCCAGAGAGAAGCTCCCCGGCGCGTCCGCGGCGACGGGCGCCGCCGGAACGAGGAGCGCGGCCAGGGTGAGGAGGACGACGGCCGCCGCGCGGCCGGGACGGGAATGCCCTTGTTTGTCGGCGATCCTTCTCATGCGCAGCTCCCCTCGATTCAGGATCCGTCCTCGTCCTCGCCCCCGCCTTGTTCGGCCTTTTCGAGCGCCTGCTTGAACAGCTCGTCGGCCTTCGAGTGCTTCTCCTTCTGGAGCTCGAACGTGGCGTCGAACTTGCGGTCGAACTCGCTCTGCCGCTTGTGCTCCTTGAC
>CAZFBC010000090.1:0-9571 GCA_964517245.1 uncultured Eubacteriales bacterium
TACCAGCCCGACGTGACGAGCTACGACTACGACGCGCCGCTCGACGAGGCCGGGCGCCCGACGCCGAAGTACCACGCCATCCGCGACCTCCTGGCCCTTTATCAGCCGCGGGGGACGGCGCTCCCGGGCCTGCCCGAGCCGCTCCCGGCGGTCACGGTCCCGGCCTTCGGCCTCGACGAGTGCGCCTCCCTCTTCGACAACCTGCCGCCGGCCGTCCGCAGCCCCCAGCCCGGGCCCATGGAGTCCTACGGCCAGAACCACGGCTTCATCCTCTACCGGACGAGGCTCCTCGGCCACCGCGGCGGCAAGCTCGCCGCGACCGATCTCCACGACTACGGCAGCGTCTACGTCGACGGCCGTTTCGCCGGCACGGTCGACCGGACGAAGAACGAGACGGGCCTCGAGATCCCCAAGGGGGAGCCGGCCAACGAGACCCTCGACATCCTCGTCGAGGCCATGGGCCGGATCAATTTCGGGCCCCGGCTCATCGACCGCAAGGGGATCACCGACCGGGTGACCTTGAACGCCATGACCCTCATGGGCTGGGACGTCCACCCGCTGCCGATGGACGAGGAATACCTGGGCCTTCTCCGGTTCGGCCGCCGGCCGGCCTCGCGGCCGGCCAACTTCTTCCGCGGCCGGTTCGAGCTCCAACGGACCGGGGACACCTACCTGGACATGAGCGGCTGGAAGAAGGGCGTCGTCTGGGTCAACGGGCACAACCTCGGCCGCTACTGGGAGATCGGGCCGCAGAAGAGGCTCTTCTGCCCGGCTCCCTTCCTGAAGGAGGGCGCGAACGAGATCGTCGTCTTCGACCTCCACGCCCTTCGGCCGGCGCCCGTGGCCGGGTTCACGACCCTGGAGTAGTTCCCGCGCCGCCTCCGGAGCGATCTAGGCGGTCAGGCGGAATCCCGTCCGGACGGCGAGGCCGGGCGAGCCGTAGCCCCAGACCGTCTCGTACCGGGCGTCGAGAAGGTTCTCGGCGCGGACGAAGAGGGACAGCCTCGGGCCGACGGGCAGGGAGAGGGCGGCGCCGAGGAGGACGTAGCCGGGCAGGACGACGGTCTCGTAGGGATAAGCGCTGTAGTCCCGGTCGAGACGGCGGCCGACCCAGAGCGCCGTGAGGGCGCCGTCGAGGCGGCCGAACAGGCGGGCCGAGGCGGCGGCCGAGACCTTGTCCCGGGGCCGGCGCAGGAGCTCCGTCCCGGCGTCGAGGTCGCGGGCGGAGAGACGGGTGTAGGAGGCGCTCAGGCGCGCGCCGGCCGCGGGCCTCGCCTCGGCCGAGACCTCGAGGCCGCTCGTCCGGGCCCGGCCGATGTTGACGTAGCCGGCCTGGTAATCGAAATCGACGAGGTCCCGGAACGAGTTCCCGAACCGGGTCAGGCCGAGGACGAGACGGTCGCCGCCGAAGCTCTGCTCGACGCCGGCGTCCCAGCCGGTCGCGCGCTCGGGGCGGAGGCCGGGGTTGCCGACCGGTCCCCAGGCCGTCGCGGGGGCGAAGAGCTGGTAGAGCGAGGGCGACTTGAAGCCCGTCCCGAGCGTCGCCTTGAGCCGCGTCCCGGTCGCGGCGATGAGATACGCGGGCGCGACCCGGAACGTGACCGCCGGCCCGGCCAGGCTGTGGAGGTCGGCCCTCGCGCCGGCCGTGACGAAGAAGCGGTCGCGGACCTGCCAGTGGTCGAGAACGTAGGCGCCGGCCGAGCGGGCCCGGACCGAGGGGAGGTCGGACTCGACGGTCCCCAGGAGGCTCTCCGAGACGTAGGCGGACCGCCCCCGCTCCTCCTCGAGCTCGAGACCCGCCGTGAGCGTGTTCGAAGGGCCGAGGAAGAGGTTGTTCTGCCAGTCGACCTTGAAGACGTCGCTGCGGTAGAGGCCCTCGTCCCGCTCGTCGGGATGGTCCTCGTCGACCGGGTTGACGTTGTCGCGCCGGGCCCCGAGCCAGGACACGGACAGGACCCGCTCCCAGCGGCCGTTCCGGGCGAGGCCCCGGTACAGGCCCCGGACGAGCAGCGTCCCGTAATCCTGGAGGCTGTTGGGGTCGTCGCCGCCCGGGCCGCCGAAGTTGTCGAGCTCGGTCCGGGCGGCCGCGGCCCGGACGGTCAGGGCGAAGCTGGCCTCCGGCTTCGGGTCGTAGCCGAAACGGGCGGCCAGGCTGAGGTTGCTGTAGCCGTCCTTTTCGGTGTTGCCCGGGTAAGCCGACGAGGCGGCGGAGATCCCGGCCGTCCGCTCGTGGAAGAGCCCGAGCGACCAGCTCGTGGTCGCCCCCGACCCGGCCAGGGAGACGTCCGCGGACAGGGTTTGGAGCGTGTCCGTCGCGGCGGCCAGGCCCAGGCTGGGCCGGCCGCGGCCGGACCGGGTGATGACGTTGATGACGCCGCCGAGCGCGTCCGAGCCGTAGAGAAGCCCCTGGGGCCCGCGGAGGATCTCCACCCGCTCGACCTCGGACAGGGAGAGATGGGAGAGGTCGTAGGAGCGCGAGGGATTGATGGGGTCGTTGACCTCGACGCCGTCGACGAGGAAGAGCGTGTGCTCGCTGTTGGCGCCGCGCACGGAGACGGAGGCCGTCGCGCCGGGTCCGCCGTTGCGGACCGTGGAGAGGCCGAGGACCGCCTCGACGGCCTCGAGGACGAAGGACTTGCCCGTGCGGACGAGCTCTTCGCCCGTGACGACTGTCAGCGAGCTTCCGACCCGTCTCTCCGGGGTCTCGAGGCGCGTGGCCGTGACGACGAGCTCGTGCTTGGGGGCCGGGGCGGCCTTGTCCTGCGCGTCTTCGGCCCCGAGGCCGGAGGGGAGGAAGATCAGGACGAGCGCGAGGGGACACGCGAGAACGGTCGTTCGTCGGCCCATGGCAGGTGCTCCCTGACCGCCCCCGCCGCTTTTCTGTCGCCGCCTTCCGCCCGAAGAACGGCTGACCGAGGCTCAAGGAAGGTCTCCTGACTCCCGGATCGCTCTCCTCCCAAGCCTTCCGGCCCGGCGGCCGTGGCATCCCTTGGGATTCGTCCCCGGTTACAGTAGCGGGGGCTGTGTCCGCTTGGAACGGACTTCCCTTCTAATAAGCCCGGCCGATTGTAGCAAAAATCGGCGCGCGAGGCAAAGCCGAAAGATTTTTCTATTCCCCCCCAACGACCATTAACAATTATACCACAGGTCGGGCGCGAGGCACAAGCAATTTTTTACAGTTCCGAAAAAATACCGGGAACCGGGTCCAACAGACCGGAATTTCCGTCGGAAAGCCGCCTTTTGACGCTTTTCCGGAGTTCGGGTTTGCGGCGGCCCTTCCCCTGGAGATTTACCCTGAAAAAAGGTATCATGGGCGCGGTTTCCGGGGGCGAACGAGGGCCGCCAACGAGGAGATTTCCATGAAAAACGAGGAATTCCGGGCCGCCGGACACCGATTCGTGGACTGGATCGCCGATTATTTCGAGAATATCGAGAAATACCCCGTTCTTTCGCGGCTCGAGCCCGGCGACGTCAAGAAAACGATCCCGGCCGTCCCCCCTTCGAGGGGAGAGGCCATGGAGACCATCTTCCGGGACTTCGAGAGCGTCGTCATGCCCGGCGTCACCCACTGGCAGCACCCGGGCTGGTTCGGCTACTTCCCGGCCAACAACAGCCCCGCCTCGGTCCTGGGCGAGTTCCTGACGGCCGGGCTGGCCGCGCAGTGCATGGTCTGGCAGACCTCGCCGGCCGCCGCCGAGCTCGAGGAGGTCGTGCTCGACTGGCTGAGGCAGATGATCGGGCTTCCCGACGGCTTCTCCGGCGTCATCCAGGACTCGGCCTCGACGGCCACGCTGTGCGCCCTGCTCTCGGCCCGGGAAAGGGCGACCGGCTTCGAATCGAACGAGTCCGGCCTCCGGCTCCCCCTGGCCGTCTACGCCTCCGAGGAGGCTCACTCGAGCGTGGACAAGGGCGTCCGGATCGCCGGCTTCGGCTGTAAGAGCCTCCGCCGCATCCCCACGGACGGGCGGTTCGCCCTCGTCCCGGAGAAGCTCGACGAGGCCATGGACCAGGACCGGGAGGCGGGCCTCGTCCCGGCATGCGTCGTGGCCACGGTCGGCACGACCTCTTCGGGCGCCATCGACCCCCTCCGGCCGATCGGCGAGATCTGCCGCCGGCACGGCGCCTGGCTCCACGTCGACGCCGCCTGGGCGGGAACGGCCGCCCTGCTGCCCGAGAAGCGCTGGATCCTCGACGGCGCCGAGCTCGCCGATTCGCTCGTCTTCAATCCCCACAAGTGGATGCTGACCAACTTCGACTGCTCGGCCTATTTCGTCCGGGACCCGGCCGCGCTCGTCCGGACCTTCGAGATCCACCCCGAGTACCTCAAGACCGGGGTCGACGCCAAGGTCCGCAACTATCGTGACTGGGGCATCCAGCTGGGGCGGCGCTTCCGGGCCCTCAAGCTGTGGTTCGTCGTCAGGAGCTACGGGGTCGAAGGCATCCAGGCCATGGTCCGCGAGCACATCCGGCTGGCCGCGCTCGTCCGGGACTGGGTCGAGGCCGACGCCCGGTTCGAGCTCCTGGCCCCGGTCGAGCTGGGGCTCGTCTGCTTCCGCCTCAACGACGGCCGCGACGAGGCCGGGCTCGACGACCTCAACCGCCGGCTCCTCGAGCGGGTCAACGCCGCCGGCCCGGTCTTCCTCAGCCACACGACGCTGCGGGACAGGTACACGCTCCGGCTGGTCGTGGGACAGCGGACGACGGAGGAGCGCCACGTCCGGAGCGCCTGGGACGTCGTTTCGGCGGCGGCCGCCGAAGTCCTGGCCGGCTGACCCGACGGCCGCCTCAGCCCTTTTCCGGGGCCCGGGCGGTCCGGATCCGCGATTTCCTGTCCCGGCGGGTGTAGGGCTTGATGTCGAGGACGGGCGTCCCGTCGACGATATCGAGGCCGGAGACCTCGAGGACGCGACCGTCCCTGGCGAGAAGCTTGAGGACGCTCAGGCCGACGGGGTTCGGACGGTGCGGCGATCGGGTCGAGAAGATGCCCCGCGGCCGGGCCTGGCCCGGCGGAACGGCCGTGAGCCTGGCCTCCTTCGAGCGGTGAAAATGGAAGAGGACGATGACGTGCGAGTAGTCCTCGATGCCGTCGAGGGCCGGGGCGAATTCGGGAAAGATCTCGATCTCCCCGGTCGACCGCTCGAAGAAGCGCGGCGGGGCGAAGGCCGGCGGCGGAAAATCGGCCGGCTCCTTGACGGCCGACCGGACGACCCCGACGGGCCGGAGGCGGACGACCCGGGTCACGCGCCGACGTAGGTCAGCCACTTTTCGTAGCGCGGGGCGCGTCCGGAGACGGCGTCGTGGAAGGCCTCGTCGAGCTTCGCGGCGACCGGCCCCGGCTGGCCCGTCCCGATGATGTGCTTCTCCCGCGGGCCGGCCGGGTCCGAGCCGTCCGTCACGGCGACGATGGGGATGACCTCGACCGCCGTGCCGCAGTAAAAGGCCTCGTCGGCGCCGAAGAGGTCGGCCTTGGTGATCGGGCCGACCTTGGTCTTGAACCCCAGGTCCTGCCCCAGCTCGAGCAGGCTCGTCCGGGTGATGCCCTCGAGGGCGGATTCCGTCCGGCCGTTGGTCACGAGCGTGCCGTTCTTGACGATGAAGATGTTCTGGCCCGGGCCCTCGGCGACGCGGCCCTCCATGTTCAGGAAGATGGCCTCGTCGAAGCCCTCCTCGCGCGCGTCGAGACCGCAGATCGTCGACTGGACGTAGACGCCGCCGAGCTTGGCCGACATGTTGAACTGGGTGTGGTGGACCCGGCGCCACGGCACGATGAAGGCGCTGACGCCGCGGGCCGCCTTCTCGCCGAGGTAGGCGCCCCACTCCCAGGCGCTGATGGCCAGCTCCACCGGGCAGGCCTTGGGGACGAGGCCGAGGTTGCCGAAGGAGAAGAAGAGCAGGGGACGGATGTAACAGCTCTCGAGCTTGTTCTCCCTGACGGTCAGCCTGATGAGCTCGGCGATCTCTTCTTTCGTGTGGGGGGATTTCATCTTGGCCACGGCCGCCGACACGAGGAAGCGGTCGACGTGCTCCGGCAGTCGGAAGACGGCCGGCCCCCGGGGCGTGCCGTAGGCGCGGATCCCCTCGAAGACGCTGGTCCCGTAGTGGAGGGCGTGCATCATGGGGTGACAGCCCGCCTCCGACCAGTCGTGGAATTTTCCCTGGTACCAGTACTTGGCGGCCTTGGGGAAATGGGTGTTAAGGAACATGCTGGCACCTCTTACGGAGATCGTGCTTTCGAACGGCGGGCTCGAAAGACGCCATGCTATCACACGGGAATGGCCAAGTAAAGTTATGCCGCGCGCCCGGCGAAGTAGGTCTTGCCGCCGTGGACGAGGCGGCGGACCCGGCCGCGGGCTTCCAGGGACGAGAGGGCCTTGAGGACCTCGTCCCGGTGCCGGCCGAGGGCCGTGGAGACGTCCGCCGCGGTCTGGGGCCGGCGACCGACCGTGGCCAGGATGGCCCGGTCGAGAGGGCCGGCCGCCGGGGCCTGCTTCCTCTTGGCGAACGAGGCCACGATCTCCGCCTTGGGGCCCAGCTCGGCCCGGATCCTCCGGAGGGCGGCGGCGCCGAGCGGCCGGGCCCCGCGGTCGGCCGGCGGCCGGACCACGGTGTTGAGCTCGACGCGGTCGGGGCGGATCCGGGCCACTGCGGCCTTGAGGGCCTTGACGGCGGCCGGGGAGTCGTTGACGCCTTCGACGAGCATGACCTCGAGCCGGATCTCGCCGCGGAACTCCTCGCGGAACCGGGCCAGGCCGTCGACGATCCTGCGGCTGTCGAGCGAGGCGTGGGGCCTGTTGACGCGCCGGAAAAGGGCCGCGGGGACCGCGTCGAGCGACGGCACGACGACGTCCGCGGCGGCCAGCTCGCGCCGCACGTCCTTCCGGGTGAGGAGCGTCCCGTTGGTCAGGACGGCGACGGGGACGGAGGTCATCTTCTTGATCCCGCGGATGAGGAGCCCGATGTCCCGGCTGAGGGTCGGCTCCCCGGACCCGGAGAAAGTGATGACGTCGATCCTCTGGCCCGAGTCGACGGCCGCCTTGACCTGGGCCAGGATCTCCTCCGGTTCGAACCAGCGGCCGCGCCGGACCGTCTTGCGGCCGGTCGAGCCGAGCTGGCAGTAGACGCAGTCGAGGGTGCAGGTCTTGAAGGGGATGATGTCGACGCCCAGGGAGAAGCCCAGGCGCCGCGAAGCGACCGGCCCGTAGACGAAGCGGTGCCCGGCCATCAGATCTCACCCTTGTAGATCTCGATGAACCGGCGCAGGGACCGGTCCCACGTCTTTTCGACGGAGTCCGGGAACAGGCAGGCCGGCAGCTCCCGGTTCCTCCAGTGATAGGCCAGGCAGTCGCAGCAGACCCCCTTGCGGCTGCACGGCTCGTAGGTGCAGTTGCACCGGGCCATGTTCTTGGCGCTCTTGCATTCGCTCATGCGGCCTCCCGGCGGGACGGATGGTTCCTTATTATATAGGAAGTCGCGGCGGGACGCCTCCCCCCGGGGAGCGACGTTGAGAAGAGGGCCGTTTTCGTGTATCATATCCGCCTTCAAGAAGTTAGTGAGGAATCCCATGCCCCGATACACGGACCGCGAGGCCAGGGCCGGGCTCGACGCGAAGCTGCCGGCCCTCGAGACCTTCCCCAACCAGTTCCCGGACTACGAGATCGCCATCGAGTTCCCCGAGTTCACGTCCGTCTGCCCGAAAACGGGCCTGCCGGACTTCGGCACGATCGTCCTCCGTTACGTCCCCGCCGGGAAGGTCCTCGAGCTCAAGTCGCTGAAAGAGTACTTCCTGGCCTACCGCAACCTGGGCATTTTCTACGAGAACGTCGTCAACCGCGTCCTCGAGGACGTCGTCCGGGCCTGCCGCCCGGCGAGCGCCGTCGTCAGGGGCGCGTTCAATCCTCGGGGCGGCCTCAGCTCCGTCGTCGAGGCCCGTCATCCCCGTCCGGGAAAGCGCCGGGGCTGATCGGGCCCCCTGCCGAGCGAGACCCGCACCCCTCCCTGCGACCATGAGAATCCCCCGCCCGCCCCGGACGACGAACGGCTCGCGCCTGTGCTGCACGGACCTGCTGATCGTCCTGGTGATCGTCCTCTGGGCCGTCAACCTCTCCGTCATCAAGATCGGGCTGCGGTCCCTCTCGCCCCACGCCTTCAACGCCGTCCGGCTGGGCCTGGCCTCGCTGGCTTACCTGGCGGTCCTCCTGGCCCGGCCGGGCCGGCTCTCGCTGGCGAGGAAGGGCGACGGCTGGAAGGCCGCCGGCTTGGGCCTGTTGGGGATCACGTTCTACCAGGTCGTCTTCATCAAGGGCGTCAGCCTGATGACCGCCTCGACGGCCTCCGTCGTTATGGGCACGAGCCCCATCTTCATCGCCCTCCTGGCCACGGCGGTCGGGGAGGAGCGCATCCCGCTGGCCGGCTGGGTGGGCATCGCCGTCTCCTTCGGCGGCTTCCTGCTGGTCGTCTCCGGCGAGAACGGCGGGCTGGTCTTCACCTGGGACGCCTGGCGCGGCGCCTTCCTGATCCTCCTCGCCAACGTCTGCTGGGCCGGTTACACGGTGTTCTCGAAGCCCGTCCTCGACCGCAACTCGCCGTTCGGGCTGGCCGCCGTCGGGACGATCGCCGGGACGCTGGTGTACCTGCCGTTCGCCGCCGCCGACCTTTCCCGGATCGACTGGGCCGGGATCCCGTGGCAGGGCTGGGGAGCCGTCGCCTACGCCGGCCTCGTGGCCATCTTCCTCTGCTTCGTCCTCTGGTACCAGTCCGTCAAGAGGGTCGGAAGCGCCAAGACCGGGGTCTACAGCAACCTGACCCCCATCCTGGCCATCCTGTTCGCCGGTAGGATCCTGGGCGAGCGCCTGACCCTCATCCAGGTCGCGGGCGCGGCCGTCACCCTGGCCGGGGTCTACCTGACGCGGTCCGGCTACAGGTTCTTCGAGCGCGCGGACCGGCCGCCGAGAGCGGCGGCCGAGGCCGGGCCGCGGGGCTAGCTAGCGCAACCCGTAGACCTTGTGGAGCTGGACGGAAAGCCGGATCCCGCCGAGCCCCGAGCGGTACGCGCCCTCGAGCAGCTTCAGCGCCTTCTTCCGGCTCCAGGCGGCGTTCGACTGGGGCTGGAGGATGAGGGGCGTCGCCGCGGGGAAGGCGGCCCGGACCGTCCTGACGGCGTCGAGCGTTAGCGCGCGGCAGACGACGAGCTTGACCTCGCGGGCCCGCCCGGCGAACCCGGGGTGGACGTCGTAGTCGGGCGGCTTGGGCGAGACCGTGTGCCAGTCCGCCCGCAGGTCGGGCGGGAACGTGCCGTTGGTCTCGACCTGGACGAGGTAGCCCTCGTCGTGGAGGAGGTCGACGAGCGGCCGGACGTCCTGGGCCAGGGGCTCGCCCCCCGTCAGGCAGACCCAGGCCGCGGGAAGGCCGCTCCCGAGCCGCACGACCTCGGCGACGATCTCGCCGACGGGCCTCTCCCGCCCGCCCCGCCAGGCCGCCTTGGTGTCGCAGAAGCCGCAGCGGAGGTTGCAGCCCGAAAGGCGGACGAAGACGGTCGGCTCGCCCTGGCGCAGCCCCTCGCCCTGGACCGAGG
>CAZFBC010000091.1:0-9544 GCA_964517245.1 uncultured Eubacteriales bacterium
CGCGGCGCCCGTCATCGCCGGGATGGGCGTCGACAACTACTACGCCTGGCAGATCCTCTTCGTCCTGCCCCTCATCGTCGCCGCCTGGATCCTGGCCTCGGGGGTCATCCTGGCCTTGGGGGAGAAGGGGGCCCGTAAGAGCGCGGTGCTGGCCGGGACCGCCCGGGCCTTCATCGGGCCGCTCTTCGCGGCCTGGGTCCCTATGGCGGTCGAGGCCGCGTTCATGGCCCTCGGCATGCGCCAGGAGGAGTGGGTGGGGATCCTGTCGGAGCCCGGCTTCTGGCAGATCCTTTATATCGCCGTTTATGCGGGGGCCGCATCGGGGGCCGTGCTGCGATCGGTCCTTGTCGCCCGGACCGTCCACAAGCGGTCCTGGCCGGCGGCCGTCTTGACGGGGCTGGCGGCCGCGGTCCTGGCCGTGGGGGCCCACGCCCTGTTCATCCGCTGACCGAGGCCACCGCCGCCGCGGCGACGAAGGGGGTTGACGATGCCCGACGCGAGAAACCTCGAAGCCATCGGGATCAGACGATTCCAAGCGGGGGACTACGACAGGGTCGTCGAGCTCTGGACCGAAGGAGGTCTGCCCCTGAAGCCCGGCGGGCGGGACAGCCCCGAGAACATGCTCAAGCAGGTCGGACTCCCGAACGTCCTGTTCCTCGTCGCGGAAGAAGGGGAGGCGGGCCGGATCGTCGGGACCGTGCTCGCCACGCACGACGGACGCAAGGGCTGGATCAACCGCCTGGCCGTCGACGCTTCCCTGCGCCGGCGGGGACTGGGCGCTCGGCTCGTCCGCGAGGCCGAGGGCTGGCTCGAAGAACAGGGGATGGACATCCTGGCCTGCCTCATCGAGGACGATAACGCCCGGTCGATGGCCGTCTTCGAGAAGCTCGGCTACAAAAAGCACCCCGAGATCGTCTACTTCGCCAAGCGGAAGCATCCGGGGGTCTGAAGCCCGACGGCGGGGCCGGGCTCTTTCCTTCCCGCGGCCAATCCTATAAAATGAACGGGATCGGACCGTCATTCGCAAGGAGTGTCCGCCACCATGAAACCGAGAGAGATCGTCCCCGGCGTCCTGGCCGTGGGGGCCCAGGACTATGACCGGCGGCTATTCGACGCCCTGATCCCGCTCCCCGACGGAACAAGCTACAACGCCTACCTCGTCCGGGGGAAGGACAAGACCGTGCTCATCGACACCGTCGAGCCGGCCATGCTCCCCGTCCTCGAGGCCGGTTTGAAGGACGTCCCCCGCATCGACTACGTCGTCTCCAACCACACCGAACAGGATCACTCGGGCGGCATCCCCTGGGTCCTCGGCCGCCATCCCGAAGCCGTGCTGCTCGCCTCCGGGACGGCCAAGCCCATGCTGGCCGACCATCTCGGCCTCGACGCCTCGAAGATCCGGACGGTGGCCGACGGCGAGAGGCTCGACCTCGGCGGCCGGACCCTCCGCTTCATCATGACGCCCTGGGTCCACTGGCCGGAGACGATGTCGACCTACCTCGAGGAGGACCGCGTCCTCTTCAGCTGCGACTGGTTCGGCGCCCACATGGCCCAGACCGATCTCTTCGTCGACGGGATCGACTGCATCCTGTCCGAGGCCAAGCGGTATTACGCCGAGATCATGATGCCCTTCCGCAAGACCGTCCAGAAGAACCTGGAGAAGATCAAGGACCTCGACATCCGCTTCATCGCCCCGAGCCACGGCCCCGTCCACCGCGACCCGCCGTCGGTCATCCGGGCCTACCGGGACTGGACCGACGACAAGCCCCACAACAGCGTCGTCATTCCCTGGGTGACCATGCACGGCTCGACCGCCACCCTGGTCGAGCGCCTCGTCGGAGCCTTGGCGGCGCGGGGCGTCACGGTCCACCCCTTCAACATGGCCGTCGCCGACGTCGGCAAGCTGGCCATGGCCCTGGTCGACGCGGCGACGATCGTCGTGGCCGCGCCGACGGTCCACGTCGGGCCGCACCCGGCCGTCCTCAACGCCGTCGTGCTGGCCAACGCCCTCCGGCCCAAGGCCCGGTTCGCCTCGGTCGTCGGCTCCTACGGCTGGGCCAGCAAGATGGTCGACGCCGTCGTGGCGGCCATGCCCCTCCTCAAGGTCGAGGTCCTGCCCCCGGTCGTCTGCAAGGGCCTGCCGAAGCCGGCCGACCTCGAGGCGATCGACGGGCTGGCGGACGCCGTCGCGAGCAGGCACAAGGAGCTGGGTCTGTTCTAGGCCCCCGCCCGGGCGGCCAGAAAATCGACGATCCTGACGCTCCCCGACGGCAGGGGATACCGGCGTATGGACGAGAGCGTGACCCAGCGGCGCCGGGGCCCGGGCTCGTAATCCGCCTCCGCGATCCGGCACGTGTAGGCGTGGAGCGTGGCCTCGAAGCGGGTGTAGGCGTGACGGACGGTCGTCAGGCGGCGGATGTCGCGGATCCCGACGCCCACCTCCTCGCGGATCTCGCGCTTGAGCGCGGCGACCGGGCTCTCCCCGGGCTCGACCTTGCCGCCCGGGAATTCCCAGAGACCGGCCAGCAGCCCCCCGGCGGGCCTCTGCTGGATGAGGACCCGGCCGTCCTTTTCGATGACCGCCACGGCGACCTCGATGCGCTCCAGGCTCAGCTTTCTCGGGCGGGGGATGATCTCCTGCGTCCCCTCGCGGGCCGCCCGGCAGAACTCCCGGACCGGGCAGGTTAGGCACTGCGGGCTGCGGCTCCGGCAGACGAGCGCCCCGAGCTCCATCATGGCCTGGTTGAAATCCCCGGGCGCCTTCGCGTCGAAGACCGTCTCGAGGAAAGCGCCGAGGCGCCTATCGACCCGGGCCTCGGCCGTCCCCGGGAGGCCGAGGACCCTCATAAGGACGCGCCGGACGTTGGCGTCGATGACCGGCAGGGGCCGGCCGTAGGCGAGGCTGAGCACGGCGGCCGCGGTGTAGGGGCCGAAGCCGGGCAGGCCCCGGAGCGTCGATTCGTCGTCGGGCACCTCGCCGCCGTGGTCGCGGACGATCGCGCGGGCCGACCGGTGGAGGTTTTCGGCCCTCCGATAATAGCCGAGTCCCTGCCACTCCCGCAGGACCTTGCTCGACGGGGCCCGGGCCAGGCTCCGCAGGTCCGGGAAGACCTCGAGCCAGCGCTCGTAGTAGGGGATGACGGCCGGGACGGTCGTCTGCTGGAGCATGACCTCGGAGACCCAGATCCTGTAGGGGTCCCGCGTCCGGCGCCAGGGGAGAGGCCTTTGGCGGACCCGGTACCAGGCCAGGAGCTTCGCGGCGAACTTACTTTTTGTCGGCCGGACCTTCATCCGTCTGCGGCGGCTGGGGCAGCCACTCCTTCCTGTTCCCGGGCAGGTCCCGGAGGAAGGCCGAGTCCACCCGGAAGAGATAGTCGAAGAGGGCGTTCCTGATCACGACCTGCTTCTTCTCCGCGTCCTCGCCGCCGACGAGGAGGACCGTTTCCTTCTCCTGGTCCTGGTAGTCCCTGGTCAGGATCCGGATCTCCGTCGCGGCGTCGAGACCGTAGGCCGCGGGCGGGCCCGGGTCGTCGATGAACGACGCGGCCTCGAGGCCTTCGATCTTGCGGATGAGCCCCTCGACCTTGGCCCGGTCGGCTTCCTCTTTGGGCGCCGGCTCGAGGTGCCACTTGTCCTCCTCGCCGGCCTTTTCCCTGACCGCGACGAGCTCGAGGCCGGCCCTCTTCACGGAGATCCGCCGGGCGTCCCAAGCGTAGAAATCGGAGACCTTTTTCTCCCGCAGCTCGTCGACTTTTCGGTCGAGGTCGGCGAGGAGCGTCGTGCCGTCGAAGGCGACGACCTTGGTCGAGAGGGACGTCGTCGCGTAGGCCGCTTCCCCATCCCCGTGAAGGCCGAACACGATCTCCTGGGCGGCGGCCGGGAGGGACAGGGCGATCTCGTACCCGGGCTCGGCGAGCCCGTACTTCTCGAGGACGCCGGGGCCCTTCTCCTCGGCCACGAACTCCTTGGCCCTGATCCCCGAAAGGGAGTCGAGGAGGGCGTCGATCCTGCCCCCGGCCGCCAGCGCCGCGACGGGGCTCTCGAGGAACCAGCCCCCGTCCCGCCTGGCGGCCTGCCAGACGACGGCGCCGGCCCGGACCTTGACCGTCCGGACGTCGGCCGTCGTGAATTTGAAAACGTCCTTCTGACGGAAGTCGAAGACGGTCTTGTCGAGCGTCGTCTTGAGCGACGAGGCCAGGAGGACGACGCGCGGGTCGTCCCCGCGCTGGGCGAAGAGGCTCTTGTCGAGCGGGTTCTCCATGCCGACGAGCAGGCGGACGGGAGCATCCTGGCCCTTGACCCAGAGCGAGGCCTCCATGGCCGGGATCCCGTAGGCGGCCGGGTCCTTGGCCTCCGTCTCGACGACGCGCTCGATCCGGAGGGACGCCAGGGCGTCGACGAGGGCGCCGGCCTCGTAGTCGTCGGCCGCGGCCTGGACGGGCGAGACCAGGCGCCACGGGCCCGCCTCGTCCCTCTCGAGGGTCAGGGTTTCGCCGCCGCGGGCGAGGGTGACCTTGCGGACGTCGGCCGAGGCGACGTCGACAAGGGTGTTGGCCTTCTCCTCGGCCGCCTCCTTCTTCCCGGCTTTAGAGTCGAAAAAGAGGACGACGGCCAGAAGAAGGGCGAAGACCGCGAGCAGCGCGAGCGTCGTCTTGAATTTCAAAGCTTCCTCCTCCGGGCCCAGACGGACAGGCCGAGGACGAGCACGGCCAGGGGCAGGACGACGACGCTGAGCAGGAAGAGCAGGCGACCCTGGGAGGGCGTCAGCTGGATCGTCCGCGGCGTCTGGGTCTTGGGCTGGATGGCGATGAGGTCGGCCTCCTCGGTCAGCCAGTTGGCGACGTTGAGGAAGAAGTTGCCGTTGCCGGACAGCCCGTAGTAGCGGTTCTTGGCGAAATCGGAGTCGCCGATGACCGCGACGCGGGCCTCCCGGCCCTCGGCCGCGGGCCCGGCGGGCGGGGTTTCGCCCTCAGGGCCGGGGGAGGGCTCGGCCGGCCCGGCCTTGATCACGGAGACGGCGGCCAGGCCGATCGGGCCCTGCTTGTCCTTGTCCGGCGTGAACTTGACCTCCTTCTGGTCGAGCTCGCGCTCGGACCAGGAGTTGGGGCTGGTCCTGGCCAGGGCCGTCACGGTCGCGCCCTCGGGCTTGGCCTCGCCGGGCTCGACCGACCGGGCGTAGGGGAAGAACGTCGCGTAGGTGAATCGCTCGGTGATGGCGTGGGCCTCGTACTCGCTGACGACCGGCATGAAATAGTCGCCGCCGAGAAGACGGGACACGGTGTCGACGACGATGTCGTTCTCGAGCTGGAAGCCGTAGTCGGCCAGGAAGAGCGGGAGCAGCGTGGCCGTCTCGGGGTCGACCAGGAACAGGGCCCGGCCGCCGTCCCGGAGATACGCCCGGACCGTCTCGTACTCGTTCGGCAGGAGATCCTTCTCGGGCCCGGGGACGACGAGCAGGCTGCAGTCGGCGGGGAACCTGTCGGCCAGGGCCAGGGTCTGCTTCCTGACCTCGTAGCCGAGCTTCTCGAGCTCGGCCTTGGCGGTCGAGAAGCCGTTGTCCCCCGTCTCCTCGACAGACTGCTCGCCGTGGCCGTCGAGGAAGCAGACGACCTTCCGGCCGGCCCGGGTGGCCTTGATCAGGGCGTTCGTGAGGTCCTCCTCGGAGGTCGTCGTGATGCGCCCCTCCTTGTCGCCGGCCTCGATGACGGTCGTCCCGTCCTGGGTGACGTCGTAGCGCTTGACCAGGCCCGGGTTCTTGTCGGGATCGATGAACTCGAACGCGATCCTCCCGGAGTGGTAGGCGTACATCTTGAGGAGGTTCTCCATGGCCGCCCGGCCGTAGGTCCCCTCGCGGAAGAAGCCTTTGAGCGAGATGTCCGTCTTGAGGGCCTTGAGGAAGGTGACGGATTGGTCGGACAGGCTGTGGAGCTTGGCCGCCGTGAAGTCCTTCCGGTAGTTGTGCTTCGCCAGGAAGTAGTTCGCCAGGCCCAGGATGGCCAGGACGATGACGACGACGAGGAGGAGGTTCCCCGAATAGAGGAAGGACTTGCGGCTGAACCTCTGCCTGAGGGTGGACCGGTTGAGCGCGGCGTGCGCGGCCAGGGCGGCCAGGCCGAGCCCGCCGGCGACGAGCAGCGGCGTCGTCCTGTGGGGCCAGCCGATCCAGCCGACGAGAGCGGCGGCCAGGAGGACCAGGGCGACCGAGCCGAGGCTTTTCTTGAGGGTGTCCATGTCTTACCTCCACCGTCTCGACTGGATGACGGAGTGGGCCAGGAAAAGGCCGAAGAAAGCGAAGCTCGCGTAGTAGACGATGTCCTTGGTGTCCAGGATGCCCCGGGTCATGTCCTCGAGGTGCGAGGAGAAGGCCAGATAGTTGACGACGCCCTGCCACGGCCCGCTCCCGAGCGTCGATACCCAGTGGAGCACGAAGAAGAGCAGCAGGGTCAGGAGGGTCAGCACGGCGGCGACGATCTGGTTCTCGGTGAGGGCCGAGAAGAACAGGCCCAGGCCGATGCAGGCCGCGCCCATCAGGAAGAGGCCGAGGTAGCCGGTGAGCCAGGGCGCGAGCTCGGGATTGCCGTGGGTGAAGGCGAAGACCGACAGGAGCGCCGTCAGGCCGAGCATCGCGGCCAGAAGGACCAGCGCGGCCAGGTACTTGCCGAGGACGATCTGGCCGACCGAGAGGGGCGAGGTGAACAGGAGCTCGTCGGTGCCGTTCTTCTTCTCCTCCGCCAGCAGGCGCATCGTCAGGAGCGGGACGAGGAAGACGAGGATGAGGGACATGTTGCCGAACAGGGGCGAGAAGACCATCTGATTGATGTTGACCTGCTGGGCGTAGTACGGGTTCTGGGCCATCTGCATGGCCTGGGCGTTGAACCACATGACGAGGTTGTAGAAGAACCAGCCGAAGATGAAGGTGAAGGCGAAGAGGACGACGTAGGCGATCGGCGAGGCGAAGTAGGCCCGGATCTCCTTTTTCATCACAGACCAGATGTTCGTCATTGTTCGAGCCCTCCCGAGACGACCTTCATGTAGAGGTCCTCGATGCCGGCGATCGACCTCATCTCGTGGAGGCCGAGGCCCTTGTCGAGGGCCAGTCGGGCGACGTCGTCGCGGAGGTCGCGGCCGCGGCTCCACTCGACGCGGACCTCGTCCCCTTCGACGGCCGCCTTCTCGACGCCGGGCAGGCCGCGGAACAGGGCGGCCTCCTCGGCGCCCGCGCGCCGGAGCTTGAGGACGACCCCGTCCTTCTTCTCGAAGGTCGCGGCCAGGTCCTCGAGCGACCCCGAGGCCATGAGGCGCCCCTCGTTGATGACGACGACGCCGTCGCAGACCTGGGTGACCTCCGGCAGGATGTGGGTCGAGAGGAGGATGGTGTGCTCGCCGCGCAGGCCCCGGATGAGCTCCCGGATCTCGCGGATCTGGGCCGGGTCGAGGCCGATCGTCGGCTCGTCGAGGACGAGGACCCGGGGGTCGTGGATCATGGCCTGGGCGATGCCCACCCGTTGCTTGTAGCCGCGGGAGATGTTCCGGATGAGCCGGCGGGAGACGTCCTTGAGCCCGGCCGACTCGACGACCCGGGCCACGGCGGCCTTGCGCCTGGCCTTGGGGACCTGCTTGATCTCGGCGACGAACCCGAGGTACCCGGCGACGGTCATGTCCGGGTAGAGGGGGACGACCTCGGGCAGGTAGCCGATGGACCTCTTGACCGCGTCGGCCTGGTCGAAGACGTCGTAGCCGGCCACGGCGGCCCGGCCGGACGTGGCCGGGAGGTAGCCGGTCAGGATGCGCATCGTCGTCGTCTTGCCGGCCGCGTTGGGCCCGAGCAGGCCCCAGATGCGGCCGGGCTCGACCCGGAACGTCAGGTCTTTCACGGCGACGAGCTCTCCGTACTTCTTGGTGAGCTCTCGAACCTCTATCATGTGCACCTCCGCATGCGGATGGATGAACCGCCGCCGCACCCCCAGCGTTGCATCACATGCGCGCGGGCAGGGGGATACCCATGAGGCCCAGGGCGCGCTCGATCTGCTCCTTGACGGTGCGGATGGTCAGGAGCCGGAAGGCCCTGACCGCCCGGTCGTCCTCGGCGAGGACCGGGTACTTATGGTAATAGCCGTTCGACTTCTGGCAGAGCGTGAAGGCGGACTTGGCCAGGTGGGAGAACTCGAGCGAGGCCACGGACCGGAGGACCTCCTCCTCGAGCGTCGCGGCGGCCAGGACGAGGTCCCAGAAGTCGGCCAGCTCCCTGTCCGGGAGCCCGGCCGGGATGAGGTCGGAGCCGTCGGCCGGGGGGAGGATGTCCGACGCGGCGACGCCCTCCCGCTCCTCGAGCTTGCGGAAGATGCTGCCCAGCCGGACCGCCGTGTACTGGAGGTAGGGCCCGGTCTCGCCCTCGAAGCTCAGGGCCTCGTCGAAGTCGAAGACGATGACGGAGTTGCGGGCGAACTTGAGCATGAAGTAGCGCAGGGCCCCCGAGGCGATGTCCCGGGCGGTCCCGCGCCGCTCCTCCTCCGGCAGGCCGGGGTTCCTCTTGGCGATCTCGGCCAGGGCCTTGTCTTCGAGGCGGTCGAGGAGGTCGTCGGCCTTGACGCCGAGCCCCTTGCGTCCCGAGACCTCGAGGAAGGCCCGGTCCTTCTCCTCGTCGGAGGCGGCATAGCCGAGCTCGCCGAGGCTTTTCGGCGACAGGGCGACCATCTCGTAGGAGAAGTGGACGGACTTGGCGGCCTGGGCGTCGAACTTGAGCGAGCGCAGGCCCTGGACGACGATCTTCTGGAGGTAGGACTGGCGGGTGTCGATGACGTTGTAGACCTTGGTCGCCGCGCCGAAGGCGGGCTCGCCCGGCGTCGGCTGCGCGGTCGAGATCCAGAGGGTCCGGCCGTCGTGCTCGGCGAAGGGCTCGTAGTGGAAGTCGCGGCCGAGGAGGCCGAACTTCCAGAGCTGGTAGGCGATGTCCTTGCCGACGTAGGTCACGGTGCCGTCGGAGCGGACGATGACCTTCTCCCTCTCCTCGTCCTCCTCGAGGCGCATGACCCAGCAGCCCCTGTTCTCGCCTTCCTCCGCGAGAGTCACGGCCCGCCTCTCCTTGAGCAGGGCGAAGGCCCGGTCCCAGAAGTGGAGCTGCAGGATGGTGCTTTCGCAAGGCAGGACGTCGTAGGAGATCCCGAGGCGGGCCATGGTGGCCAGGTGGGCCCGGACGATGCGCCGGGAGATGGCGCGGGACAGGCCGTACTCCGGGTCCAGGCCGTGCTCGATCCTCTTGTAGATCTCGGCCTTCCGTGCCCCGGCCTCGGGGTGCGCGGCGAGGTAGGCCGAGACGCGGGCGTATAGGTCCCAGCAGTAGTAGTCGAAGCGGCCGGGGAGCGCGTCGAGGTCGCCGGCCGCCTTCCGTTCGAGCTCCATGAAGCCGAAGACGACGTCGACGACCTGGACGCCCGTGTCGTCGATGTAGTTCTGGACCTCGACCGTCTCGCCCTTGTAACGCAGTCAGCGGGCCAGAGTGTCGCCGATGCAGTCGTTGCGGAGGTGGCCGATGTGGGAGGCCTTG
>CAZFBC010000092.1:0-1433 GCA_964517245.1 uncultured Eubacteriales bacterium
AAGGGCGAGCGTCTAGAATGGGGAGCCGGACAGGGACACGCGAGTGCTCGAAGACACCATCATCGCGATAGCGACGCCGCCGGGCTTCGGCGGGCTGGGCATCGTCCGGATCAGCGGGAAGAGGGCCCTGGCCGTGGCCGCGCGGATCTTCGAGCCCCGGTCGAGATCGAAAAGGTCTTTCCCGGTCAGGCGCCCGGTCTTCGGGACGGTCCGCGACCCGGAGCGGAAAACGGCCCTCGACGAGGCTTTCCTGACCTATTTCAAGGCTCCCCGGTCCTACACGAGGGAGGACGTCGTCGAGCTGAGCGCGCACGGAAGCCCGGCCGTCCTGCAGGGCATCCTCCGACTCGGAGCGCGGGCGGGAGCCCGGCCGGCCCGGCCCGGCGAGTTCACCCTGCGGGCCCACCTCAACGGCCGCCTGGACATCCTGCAGGCCGAGGCCGTCAACGACCTCATCCGGTCGGTCTCCCTGGCCCAGGCCAGGGTCTCGGCGAGACAGCTCGGCGGCAGCCTGTCCCGCAGGCTGCTCCGCCTCAGGGGCCGGCTCGTCTCGGTCCTTTCCGGTCTCGAAGCGGGCCTCGAATTCCCCGAGGAGAACCTCCGGGCGCGTTCCGCCGCGGCCGTCCGGGCCCTGGGCTCCCTCGCCTCCGAGGTCGAGGGCCTGGTCGCGAGCTACGAGGCGGGCCGGGCCATGAGCGAGGGCGTCACGCTGGCCATCACGGGCCGGACCAACGTCGGTAAATCGACCCTGTTCAACGCTCTTCTCGAGGAGGACCGGGCCATCGTCACGCCCTTCCCCGGGACGACCCGGGATTTCCTCAGGGAGAAGCTGGTCATCGACGGCCTCGTCTTCCACCTCGTGGACATGGCCGGATTGGGAAGGCCCGCGCACCCGGTCGAAAAGAAGGGCATGGCCAGGGGGCGGAGGATCGCCGGGGACGCCGACGGCCTGCTCCTCGTTCTCGACGCCTCCCGCAAAGACGGCGAGGACGACGAGCGGCTGATCCGGAAATACCGGGCGAAAAAGGTCATCGTCGTCGTCAACAAGATCGACCTGGCCGGGAAAAAGAGCTTCGGCCGGATCCGGCGATCCGCCGGCGTGAGCCCTGTCGTCGGGGTCTCGGCCCTGAAAGGCCGGAACATCGACGCCCTTCGCCGCGAGATCAGGGCTTTTTTCGGGCCGGCGGCGGGAAAAGAGGAGGAGATCATCCTTCACGCCCGCCAGAAGGACGCCCTGCAGGCCATCCTCGAGGATCTCCGCAGGGCCGGCGAGCTCATGACGAAACGGCATTCCGAGGAGATCTGCGCCGAGGAGATCCGGGACGCCGTGCGCCTCGTCGGCGAGCTGACGGGAGAGGTGCGCGTCGACGAGGTCCTCGACGGGATCTTCTCCCGCTTTTGCGTGGGGAAATAAGGCTGCCGGATGGCCCGCT
>CAZFBC010000092.1:1533-9494 GCA_964517245.1 uncultured Eubacteriales bacterium
CGCCTGGCCATGAAATACCTCCTCGAACGGACCCCCAACCTGACCGTTTTTCAGGGCATCGTCGCCGGGGTGACCGTGACCCGGGGAGCGGCCAGGGGGATCAGGACCGTCGACGACACTATCCTTAAGGCCAAGGCCGTCATCCTGACGCCGGGGACGTTCCTCGACGGGACCATCCACATCGGGCTCAGGAGCTATCCCGCCGGCCGGGCCAACGAGCCGCCGTCGGTCGATCTCGCGAAAGAGATCAGGGCGCTCGGCTTCAAGGTCCTTCGCCTGAAGACGGGCACGCCCATGCGCCTGGACAGGGACACGATCGACTGGGAGGCGTTCACGCCCCAGCCGGGAGACGACGACCCGGTCCCTTTCTCCTACAGGACCCGTCGGCGCCTCGAGAACAAGGTCCTCTGCCATCTGGGCCATACCAACGCCGCGACCCACGCGGCCATTCGCCGCAACCTCGATAAATCCCCGCTTTACGGGGGCAGGATCAAGGGGGTCGGGCCCCGTTACTGCCCTTCGATCGAGGACAAGGTGGTCAAGTTCCCCCAGCGGGTCCGCCACCAGTTCTTTCTCGAGCCGGAAGGGCTCGAGACGACGGAGATCTACGTCAACGGGCTTTCCTCGAGCCTCCCCTACGGCGTCCAGAGGGAGATCCTGGATACGATCCCCGGCCTGGCCGGGGCCAAGATCCTCAGGCCGGCCTACGGCATCGAATACGACGCCGTCTCCCCCACCGAGCTTCTCCCCACCCTCGAGACCCGGAGGATCAAGCGCCTCTACCTGGCCGGGCAGATCAACGGCACTTCCGGATACGAGGAGGCGGCGGCCCAGGGGCTCATGGCCGGCCTCAACGCCGCCCTGTCCATCAGGGGGAAAGCGCCGTTCGTCCTGAGAAGGGACGAGGCTTACATAGGGGTCCTCATCGACGACCTTGTCTCGACGGGCATCGAGGAGCCCTACAGGCTCTTCACGTCCCGGGCCGAATACCGGCTTCTGCTGAGGGTGGACAACGCCGATCGCCGGCTAATGGGATACGGCCGGGAGCTCGGCCTTCTCCCCGAGAGCGCCTGGGCGGACTATCAGGTCAGGCGGGGGCGAGTCGATGAGGCGATATCCAACCTGAAGAAGAGCAGGATCAGGACCGAGGCCGGCGACAGCGTCAGCCGGTTCGAATACTTGAAAAAACCCGAAGTCCGGCTCGAAGATGTGCTAGAATATGGGCGTTCGAGGGACGCGCTTGGCGGCGAAGAAAAGAGGCACATCGAATCGGAAGTCAAATATGAGGGCTACATCAGGAAACAGGAAAGGGAGATCGCCAAGGCCATGAGGACGGATTCGACCAAGCTCCCCGGTGATCTCGACTTCCGGACGGTCCCGGGCTTGACCCGTGAAGCGGTCGAGAAGCTCGAGAAAAAAAGGCCGGCGACGCTGGCGGCGGCCAGGAAGATCCCGGGCGTGACGCCGGCCGCCGTCCAGTGCCTCAGCCTCCATCTCGAGATAGCAAGGAAGAAGAGCGCCAGAGCGGCCTCGGTTCCACGTGAAACAGGAACGGACGATGAATAAGGTCATGGCGGTGGCCAACCAGAAAGGCGGCGTCGGGAAGACGACCACCGCCATAAACCTCTCCGCGAGCCTCGCCCTCAAGAACAGGAGGACCCTGCTCATCGACCTCGACCCGCAGGGCATGTCGACCCTGGGCTTGGCCAAGCCGAAGGAGAGCGGAAAAGGGATCTACCAGGCGATGATGGGCGGCCGGGACCTCATGGACTGCATCCTCGGCACCGAGCTCGAGAATTTCTACCTCTGCCCCTGTTCGCCGGAGCTCTCGGGGATCGAAGCCGAGCTCTACGCCTCCGAGAGAAGAGAGAAGCGCCTTCTCGACGCCGTCGAAAAAGCGAGGAGGTTCTTCAACTACATCGTCATCGACTGCCCTCCGTCCCTGGGGTTCCTGACGATCAACGCCCTGTCCGCCGCCGATTCGCTCGTCATCCCGGTCCAAACGGAATTCTTCTGCATGGAGGGGATCCCCGATCTCTTCCAGACCCTGGAGACCGTCCGGACCTATTTCAATCCCAAGCTGACCATCGAGGGCATACTCCTGACCATGTTCGACGAACGGACCAACCTCTCCAAGCAGGTCGCCGAGGAGATCCGCAAGTCCCTGAAGCACATCCTCTTCGATGCGGTCGTTCCCCGCAGCGTCCGCCTGGCCGAAGCGCCGAGCTTCGGTAAGCCGGTCGTCCTCTACGACGTCAGGTCCAAGGGGGCCGAAGCCTATCTCAACCTCGCCGAGGAGATCATTCGCCGATGAGCAAGAAAGCCCTGGGTAAAGGTCTTGGAGCGTTCATCCCGGACGAGTTCAGCATCCTGAAGGACGAGAGGTTCGCCGAGCTCGACATCGAGGACGTCAAGCCCAACCCGTTTCAACCACGGATGAAGTTCAACGACCAAACGATCGAGGAATTGGCCCAATCGATCAGGGAGACGGGAATCGTGCAGCCGGTCATCGTGGCCCCCGAGGACGACCACTACAAGATCATCGTCGGGGAAAGGCGGTGGAGAGCCGCCCATAAGGCCGGACTGCGCAAGATCCCCGTCCTCATCCGCAACATCCCCAAGGAGAGACAGCTCGAGGTCTCGCTTATCGAGAACATCCACCGCGAGGAGCTCAACGCCCTCGAGATCGCCCAGGCCTACCAGAGGCTCATCGACGAGCACGGCTACGCCCAGAACGAGCTGGCCGAAAAGGTCGGCAAGGACCGCAGCTCCGTCACGAACTACCTCCGCCTCCTCAAGCTGCCGCCGGAGATCCAGGACCGCCTGAACGACGGGGACATCACCATGGGCCACGCCCGGGCCATGCTGGCCCTCGAGGACGCGGCGACCCAGCTCTTCGCCTGCCGCCAGGTCATGGACAGGAGCCTCTCGGTGCGCAACACCGAGGCCCTGGTCAACCGGCTCAAGAAGAGGGCGCCGCGGGCCCAGCGCAGCCTGGCCGACCCGGACCTCCACGCCCTCCAGGAAGAGATGCTCAAGATCCTGGGGACGAAGGTCCTCGTCGCGGGCAGCCGGAACAAGGGCGTTTTGAAGATCTATTATTTCTCTCTCGACGACCTCAACCGAATCTACGACCGGATCAAAGGAGCAAGCGCATGAAAGACAAGCCCCGCGAGCTGAACGAAACCAGGCTGGCCGGACTGATCGACATGGAATCCGAGTTCAAGGGCGACCTGTCCTTCAAGGGGTCGTTCAGGATCGAGGGCCATTTCAAGGGCACGATAAACTCGGACTCCCTGCTCGTCGTCGGCGAGCGCGGCAAGGTGGAAGCCGACGTCAAGGTGGGGCAGCTCGTCATCAACGGCGAGATCCGCGGCACCCTCCAGGCGACCGAACGGATCGAGATCCACAACAAGGGCCGCGTCTTCGGGACCCTCCTTTCGCCCACGCTGATCGTCGAGGAGGGCGCCTACCTCGAGGCGACCTGCCAGACGAAGGGCTCCGCGCCGGCGGCGGCCGCGCCCAAGGAGCCCGCCAAGCCCTGACCGGCGCCCACCCCGGCGAGACCGGCCCCGCGGCATTTTCTCCGCTTGAGTGCGGACCGCCCGAAGGTTATAATCGGGGGGAAAATTCTCGGCATGCGAGTCCCATGAGCAAGTACATCTTCATCACCGGCGGGGTCATTTCGGGATTGGGCAAGGGCATCGCCGCGGCCTCCATCGGCCGGCTGCTCGAGAGCCACGGCTACCACATCACCATCCAGAAGTTCGATCCCTACCTCAACGTCGACCCGGGAACGATGAGCCCGTTCCAGCACGGCGAGGTCTACGTCACCGACGACGGGGCCGAGACGGACCTCGACCTCGGCCACTACGAGCGCTTCACCTCGGCGACGACGACGCGGGCCCACAACTGGACCGCCGGGAAGATCTACGAGTCGATCATCCGCAAGGAGCGCAAGGGCGAATACCTGGGCAAGACCGTCCAGGTCATTCCCCACGTCACCGACATGATCAAGACCGCGGTCGAGGGCGTGGCCGAAGGTAACGATATTGTTATCTGCGAGATAGGAGGGACCGTCGGCGATATCGAGAGCCTGCCGTTCCTCGAGGCGACGCGCCAGATGCGGCTCGCCCTCGGCGTCGACAGGACGCTCTTCATCCACCTGACCCTGGTGCCCTTCGTCGGCGTGTCGGGCGAGCTCAAGACCAAGCCGACCCAGCACAGCGTCAAGGAGCTGCGGGCGATCGGCATCCAGCCCGACATCCTGCTCTGCCGCACCACGCGCGACCTCTCGGCCGACATCAAGGCGAAGATCGCGCTCTTCACCAACGTGCCCGTCGACGCCGTCGTCACGGCGAGGGACGTCGAGTCGATCTACGAGATCCCGCTGAACTACGCCGCGCAGGGCCTCGACGCGACCATCCTCAGGATGCTCCGGCTCCCGCGCCGGAAAAAGAACCTGGCCGCGTGGGAAGGCATGGTCGACCGCGTCAGGAACCCCCGGGACGTCGTCGAGATCGGTCTCGTCGGCAAGTACGCCGGACTGCACGATTCCTACATGAGCCTGAACCAGGCGCTCATCCACGGCGGGCTGGCCCACCGCCTGAGCGTCAAGATCGACTGGATCGAGGCCGAGGCGCTGGAGAGGGACGACCCGGCCAAGCTCCTCGGGGCCAAGGACGGCATCCTCGTTCCCGGCGGCTTCGGCAAGCGGGGGATCGAGGGCAAGATCCGGGCCGTCACCTACGCCCGCGAGAACAAGGTCCCCTTCTTCGGCATCTGCCTGGGCATGCAGTGCGCCTCGATCGAGTACGCCCGCTCGCTCGCCGGGCTCAAAAAGGCCAACAGCACGGAGTTCGTGCCCGACGCGCCCCACAAGGTCATCGTCCGCTGGCGCGAGCTGGCCTTGGACTGCGACATCGGCGGGACCATGCGGCTGGGGCAGTTCCGCTGCGAGCTCAAGAAGGGCTCGGTCGCGCACCAGGCCTACCGCTCGCTCAGGATCTCGGAGCGCCACCGCCACCGCTACGAGTTCAACCCGAGCTACATGGACGCGCTGGCCGACGCCGGGATGATCTTTTCGGGGATCAACCCCGACTACGGGCTCGTGGAGATCGTCGAGGTCCCCGGCCACCCGTGGTTCCTGGGCTGCCAGTTCCACCCCGAGTTCAAGTCCAAGCCCCTGGCTCCCCACCCCCTCTTCAAGGCCTTCGTCGGCGCGAGCTACGCCGAGCGACGCCGGGCGGGGCGCGCGCCGCGGACGGTTCGTAAGACATAGAATGGATGTGAAGGAACGACGGTCCGCCGCAAGGAGGGTGATTTTGGACATCAATCCCAAGATCTTCAGGGAATACGACATCCGCGGCATCGTCGGCAAGGACCTCGACGAGGCGATCGTCGAGATCCTGGGCCGGGCCCTGGGCACCTACTTCCTCGGGCGCGGCCAGAAAGAGACCGCCGTCGGCCGCGACTGCCGCCTGAGCTCGCCCGCCTTCGGCCGGGCCCTCGTCCGCGGCCTGCTCTCCACGGGCTGCGACGTCACCGACATCGGCGTCGTCCCGACGCCCCTCCTCTACTTCTCCGTCTTCCACGGCCGGATGCCGGCCGGCGTCATGGTCACGGGCTCGCACAACCCGCCCGAGCACAACGGCTTCAAGATGATGTCGGGCCACGACACGCTCTACGGCAAGACCATCCAGGCCCTGTACGAGATCGTCCGCAAGGGCGTCTTCCCGCGCGGCGAGGGGCGCCTGGCCGCCCTCGACGTCGTCCCCGGCTATCAGGACTACGTCGCGGGGAACGTCCGCCTCGCCCGCCGCGTCAAGGTCGTCGTCGACGCCGGCAACGGCACGGGCGGCGCCGTGGCCGTCCCGCTCTTCCGCAGGCTGGGCGCCGAGGTCGTCGAGATGTTCTGCGAGCCGGACGGGCGCTTCCCCAACCACCACCCCGACCCGACCCTGCCGGAGGCGATGGAAATGCTCATCGCCAAGGTCCGCGAGACCGGGGCCGAGCTCGGCATCGGCTACGACGGCGACGCCGACAGGATCGGGGTCGTCGACGACAAAGGACGGATCATCTGGGGCGACCAGCTCCTCATCGTCTTCGCCCGCGACATCCTGCCGTCCCGGCCCGGCGCCGCGGTCATCTCCGAGGTCAAGGCCTCGAAGGTGCTCTACGACGAGATCGCCCGCCTCGGCGGCCGGCCGATCATGTGGAGGACGGGCCACTCGCTGATCAAGAAGAAGATCAAGGAGGAGGGCGCGCCCCTGGCCGGGGAGATGAGCGGCCACATCTTCTTCAACGACCGCTGGTTCGGGTTCGACGACGCGATCTACGCCTCGGCCCGGCTGCTCGAGATCCTGTCGCGGTCGGCGACGAGCCTTTCGGCGATGATGGCCGACCTGCCCAGGATGTACGCGACGCCGGAGATCCGCATCTACGCCTCGGACGAGGTCAAGTTCAAGATCGTCGACGAGGTCCGGCGCGAGCTCGCCGCGCGGGTCCCGGTCATCGACATCGACGGCGTCCGGGCGAACTTCCCCAGGGGCTGGGGGCTCGTCCGGGCCTCGAACACCCAGGCCGTCATCGTCATGCGCTTCGAGGCCGAGACCGAGGCCGACCTGGCCGCCATCCAGCAGGAGGTCCGCGGGGTGCTGCAGCGCGTCATCAACACCCTCGGGGCGGCATGAAAGAGCGGGACGTCCGGGCCGTCATCCTGGCCGGCGGCAGGGGGACCCGGTTCTGGCCCCTCGGCCGGTCGAACAGGCCGAAGCAGTTCCTGCGCATCGCCGGGCGGGACCCGATGCTCCTCGAGGCGGTCCGGCGCGTCCGGCCGCTCGTCCCGGCGAGGCGGCTGATGCTGGTCGCCGACGCCGCCCAGACGAGGATGGCCCGCAAGCTTTTGCCGCGCCTCGGCGCGGCGAGCTTTCTCGTCGAGCCGGAGGCCCGGAACACCGGCCCGGCGCTCATGCTGGCGACGGCCCGCGTATGGCTGGACAATCCCGAGGCCGTCGTCGCGGTCCTCCCGGCCGACCACCGCATCGGCGACGCGCCCCGGTTCCTCAGGGCCCTCCGGGCCGGCGTCGAGGCCGCGGCCCGGGAGCGCGCCATCGTGACCTTCGGCATCCCGCCGACCTACCCGGCCACCGGCTACGGCTACATCCGCCACGACCGCGGGGCCGGCCGGAAGATCGCCGGGACCGTGTTCTATCCCGTCGAGGCCTTCAAGGAGAAGCCGAACCTGGCCCTGGCCGACGAGTACCTGGCCTCCGGCGACCACGCCTGGAACTCGGGCATGTTCGTCTGGCGGGCCGGCGTCTTCGCCGAGAAGCTCGAGCGCTTCGCCCCCGAGCTCGCCCCCGCCTGGGCGGCCATGGTCTCGGCCCTCCGGACGGGCAGCGCGGCCGGGCTCCGGTCCGCGTTCGCCCTGGCGCCGGCCCTGTCCATCGACTACGCGCTCATGGAGAAGGCCGAGGGGATCCTCGTCGCGGACGGCGTTTTCGGCTGGTCGGACGTCGGGGCCTGGTCGAGCCTCTTCGACGTCTGGCCCAGGGACGCGAACGGCAACGCCTGCCGGGGCGAGACGCTGACCCTCGACGCCAAGGGCTGTCTCGTCTGGAACCCGGGGCGGCTGACGGCGCTCGTCGGCGTCCGCGACCTCATCGTCGTCGAGGCCGGGGACGCCCTGCTCGTCTGCGACGCGTCGCTCGACCAGAGGGTCAAGGACGTCGTCGAGTCGATGAAAAAGACAAAACGGCTCAAGAAATACATTTGAGGCATCGCGTGTCAAGGAGGCGCCGGAGATGAACAAGCGCATTCTCACCCTCGTCGCCGCGGCGGCCGTCCTGGCGGCCGCGGCCGCGGCCGGCGACGTCACCCTGGACGTCAAGGAGCGCGTCCTCGGGAACGGCATGAAGATCCTGATGATCCCCAAGCCGGGCGTGCCCCGCGTCGTCTGC